>NZ_JBIYSM020000053.1:0-22537 GCF_044759095.2 Brevibacillus soli | reverse complement strand
ACTACTTCCATTTAGAGAGCTGAATTCCTTTTGTTTTTGACTTACCCCAGGAATTTTTCAGGGGAAACTAGCTATCGCTGTGCCGAGTGGGGTCCCTTTCTTCGCCGGGCGGGGCCCCGAACACTTTTCTATCGGCTGTATGGGATGTCCAAATTTATAAATTCTTATACACCAAAAAAAACCAAAGAACCCCCAATCTGTTGCGGCAGACCGGGGGTTCTGTTTGCTATTTTCGCGGAAGAAGCACCAGCAGGGCAGAAAAACCGATGAGAGCTGCGGCGAGCCAATAAACCAAGCGAATGTCAAACTGGTCCGCCAAAGCACCTACTGCCAAAACCGAAACCCCAAAGACGACGGAGTCAAGCGTGCCTTTGGCAGAAAACGCTTTGGGCAGCACCGTTTCATCGATTCCCTGCTGCAGGGCGGTCTGTTTGGCAGTCTGCTGAAGCTGAGAAAACGGACCCAAAACGGCTGACAGCAAGAGAGCCAGGAAGGGATCATTCCCCCAGCCGAACGAAAATGTCACCAAGGCGGCGCCCATGGTTCCAACAAAAATGGACCGTGAAAGATACGCCTGGATCTCTCGGGCATACGTCAGCACCAACATCCCGCCGAGGATGGCTCCGAGCATGTAGCTCGCGTTGATGTACCCCCACCATTCCTCTCCCTTCTGCAGCACGTTCTCGACGTACGGTAACAAAATGGCAGCCATCCAGACCGCACCTGCAAGCCCTTCGATCACTTCCATGAAGAGAAGGCGGCGAAGAAACGGCTTTTCCCAAATGGCCTTCCACCCCTCCAGAAGCGTGTGTCCGTCCGAGAATGGTTGACGCAGCCGTTCAACCCGGGGGATTCCCAGCATGGCGACTACCGCCCCCAGATACAAGGCAAACGATCCCCACAGCACATTCACGCTCCCCAGCAAAGTGACAAGGAGTCCTCCGGCAGCCCAACCGCCAAATTGAACGCACTGGTCTGTTGTGGCCAGCCAGCCGTTTGCTTTTACCAGTTCGGACTCTGCAACCAAGCGCGGGACGAGTGCATTTCGCGCCGGATTCGCCCACCCGTCAAGAAAAGCAAGCGCCGCCACAAAGGCGAACACATAAGGCACCGTTTGCGAGGAAGGCACAGATGCAACAAACCAGGTCAATATGAGGAGGATTACAGTTTTCCCGGCCTGGGAGACGATCAGGAGCAAGGTCAATCGTATCCGATCCAGAATGAGCGGTGCAAGAAAGCTGCTGACGGTTTGCGCCGCCACAAAGACGAGAGGAACGATACTCGTATATGCCGCTGATCGGGTCGCGGCGTACACGGCCGAGATCATTCCGACAATGTACAAAACATCTCCCAGATTGGCCAGCGTCTGGCCGCTCCAGAGATACGCAAAACCATTTTTTCGCATCACAAATAACCCCTTTTCGGAAGAGTCAAACAAGTATGGACACACTTTGACAAGAATGCCGAAAAGGGGGATTACAATGGAATCGCTCCTCTGTCAGGGAATGGTTACCGTAACTGGTGAGGCGGGGTGTTAATGCGCCAGCCTGATGATTCCGCCTTTTTCACTTCCACGGTCACAGGCTGAAATTCAAGATTCGGTTCTTCACCATAAGGCACTTTCAGCTCGTATTTTTTCCGATCCGCCGTTTCATCAATCAGAGATGCCTGGGCGTTCTCCCATTGCAGCATGCTGCCTCCGTCGGCGTTTGGCTGCCCCAATCTTCCTTCGTGTTCGATGATGTTGGCTGCCTTGATAAACGCTTCGCTTGCCTCCTGGGTGAGGCTTTGCTGCAGATAGGCCATCAGCTTTTCCTTCGTCTCTATGTCCTTGCCGAGGTAACGATACTCCATGCCGTTTACCTGGAAGGTGGGAATGGGACCGCCATCGGTCGTACCGCCCGCCCCTTCTCCTCCGGTCATCACGTGCCAATAGGAGCTCATCCCCTCGGCTACCAGCTTCACGACCGCCTTTTCGTCCATCTTCTCTTCTGGCGCCGTGACCGGTTGGTTCGTTGCAGGAGCAGGTTCTGTAGGCGCAGGTTGCGCAGGCTGCGTTACCAGAGGCTCTTGTTGAGACGGGTTAGATTCAGGCATGCTCGTTTCCGAGCAGCCGGCTGCAAGCATGGACACCATTGCCGTCAGGATTACATATTTTTTTCCTTTTGTCATCTCGCATCACTCCTTGTGATAAGGAAGACGCACTGTTTCCAGCAATTGTTACGCACTTTATTAAAAATTATTTTTCTGAATCAATCTCTTTTAATGATTGTCGACGCAAAAAGCTGAGGTAGACCCAGCCCGCATTGAGAAACAACAGCACGCTGGTCATCCAAAACACGCCGCTGATGCTGAGGAAACCGGCAAGGAAACCGCCCGTCATCGGGCCGAGCATGCTGCCGATGCAGACGAAGCTGTTGTTGTAGCCGTAGACACGGCTGACCATGTAGCTCGGTGTCGCACGACGCAGCAGCGCATTGACGGAAGGAAGCAGGCCTCCAAGGCAAAGTCCCAGCAGAAACCTCAACAGCACCAGTTGCCAGACGGTCGTCACCAGTGCCTGGGGGATAAACAGTACCGCAGCGGCCAGCAGGCAGATGAACAGCACTTTCTCGGAGCCGTAGCGGTCCCCCAGTCTGCCCAGCCGCGGAGAAGCAAAGACATTGGCCGTTCCCATTGCCGCCGCAACGATTCCCGCCCAGAAAGCGACGTTCTCCCGGGTAGCGAGCAGCTCCTGAATGTAGATAGGCAGGACAGGGAAGATACTGAACAACGCGAACTGAATCATGACGGTGACGAAAAAGAGAGCAGGCAGCTCCTTGGAGGAAAAGATCATGCGGAAATCCTCCCGCAGACTGGACCGCTCTTTGGCCGGCGGCGGAACGAACGTCTCTTTTACCGTAAACGTGATCACCAGGGTGGCAATCAGGATCAAGCTGCCAGTTACCATGAAGATCATGCGAAAGCCGATTTTGTCCGCCAAAAGCCCGCCGAACAGCGGTCCCATGATGGAACCCGCGACTACGAACGACTGCAGCATACCCTGCGCCCACCCTGCCCGTTCCTTCGGGGCGGTTGAGGCAATGAGAGCCGTACTGGCTGGAATGATTCCGCCTACCGTCCCATTCAGAAGCCGCAGCCCCAACAGCTGCCACAAACTGCCTGCAAAACCGGTGGCGGATATGATGACAGACATAAAGAAACCGGAGCGCAGGATCATGATTTTACGCCCGTATTTGTCTGCCAGGTTTCCCCAAATAGGCGAGACAATGCCTGCTGTTAGAAAATTCGCGCCAAAGATGATGCCTGCCCATGCAGTTACCTCATGAGGATCTTCCACCCCAAAATCCTGCTGAATATAGAGCGGCAAAAACGGCATGATCATACTCATCGCCATCATCACGACAAACAGCGAGCCGCACAGTACGTATAAATTTCGTTGCCAAGTCTCCACAGGCTCTCCTCCCATACCTGAGAGCAGAACTGGTTGCCTTCCTTCTACCGGACGGGCATTTGCTCCGCTGAGACGCCGAAGTCCTGAACGTTCCACAACGCGTAGTAGACACCCTTCTGCTCCAACAACTGTTCATGTGTTCCCAGTTCGACAATTCTTCCCTCTTTCATTACCACAATTTTGTCGGCATGGGTGATGGTCGAGAGTCGGTGCGCCACAACAATGGTGGTACGCCCCCGGGTCAAACGGGCCAGCGACTCCTGGATCATGTGTTCCGACTCGAGATCGAGGGCGGACGTTGCTTCATCCAGTATGAGGATGCCCGGATTGCGAAGAAATACCCGGGCGATGGCGATCCGCTGCTTTTGACCGCCGGAGAGCTTCACGCCCCTCTCCCCCAGCTCGGTGTCGTACCCATCCGGCAGTTCGCAGATGAACTCGTGGGCGTTGGCCGCTTTGGCCGCTTCCACCATCGCTTCCTCACTGGCGTCCGGATCACCCATCAGAATGTTGACCCGCGCCGATTCACTAAACAGGATGTTGTCCTGAAGCACCATGCCAATGTGACTGCGGAGGTTTTGCTGTTTGACATCCCGAATGTCCACCCCATCAATCGTGATGCGCCCCTCGGTGACGTCCCAAAAACGGGGCAGCAGGCTGATCAGGGATGACTTGCCGCCGCCGGACATCCCCACAATGGCAACCGTTTCCCCAGGATTGATGGTCAAATTGATCTTTTCCAGCACGTTCGGTCCATCCTCGCGATAGCGGAAGGAGACATTTTCAAAGCGAACCTCCCCGCGAATCCGCCCCGTTAACGGGTCAACCGGCAAAACCCCGGCGTCCGGCCTGTCAACGATGTCGTACTGCTCATCGATAAACTCGAACATCCGATCCATGGAAGCAACGGCCTGGGTCAGCGTCGTAGAGGAGTTGACCAGACGCCGCAGCGGGGTGTACAAACGCTCCAGATAAGCGTAAAAGGCAACCATCGTTCCGACCGTCAGGTTCCCGTAGATCACCTCGTATCCCGCATACCCGATCACCAGAAGCGGCGCGATGTCCGTAATGGAGTTTACCACTGCGAACGTATTGGCGTTCCAGCGTGTGTGGGCGAACGCTTTTTGCAGGAAGTGGTTGTTCTGCCTGGCGAACTGCTTGCTCTCGTGCTCCTCGAGAGCGAAGCTGCGGATCACGGAGATGCCGTTTACCCGTTCGTGCAAATGACCCTGCAGCTGAGCCAGCGCGGCTGACCGCTCTCTCGTGAGCTGGCGAAGCCGTTTGTAAAAGTATTTGACGGAGAAGCCGTACAAGGGAAACACCAGCATCGCGGCAATCGTCAGCGGGACGTTCATGTACAGCATGACGCTGAGCGTCAGTCCGATCGTAATCAGGTCCAGCCAGATATTCATCAATCCGGTCTCGATGAAGCTTTTTGTCGACTCCACGTCGTTGATGACGCGAGAGATCACTTCTCCCACCTTGTGGTTGTTGTAGTAGCGCATCGACAGCCGCTGCAGGTGGCCAAACAGATGATTCCGTATGTCAAACAGGATGCGGCTGGACACCCATTGCGCAAAGTACTGCCGGTAGTATTCGATCGGAGCGCGAACCACCGTAAAAATAAAAAACGCTGCCGCCATCAGCCAGAACAGTCGCGTCAGCTTCTCGGACTGGGGGAGGGGGCTTGGCAGAAGGTCGTCTATGATGTATTTGATCAGCAAGGGAAGCAATAACGGAATGGAAAACTTCAAAATGCCGATGATGATGGTAATGGCGATTTTCTTCCAGTAGGGCATGACGTATGCCATGTAACGCCTGATGCTCAAAAAACAGCCCTCCTCGGTCTTGAGACGTTGGTGCTACCATTTTACACCTTTCTGCTTGGGGTGCATAGAGCGCGGCCCGTGAAAAAGAAATCCCTTCCCCGATCCCGGGAAAGGGATTATTCTTCGTCATCGCGCACCAACAAATAACGCTCATACCAACGCTGGACGAATCCGTTTTGAAAAGGGCCGCGACGTGCGTGCACCCATTCCAGCACTTCCCGAAGTGCGGTTTGCACCCGTTCCACGACAAACGGCGGATAGTTCATTTGCTTGCTGTGCAAAAGGAACTCCTCTTCATCAAGGATCGTGTAGGTCATATCGGGGAAGACCTTTACGTCCAAATCGTAATCGATATAGCTTAGCAAGTGACCTTTCAAGCTGAAGGGCGAGCCGATGTTGCAGTAGTAATAAATACCGTCGTCGCGAATCATGGCAATCGTATTAAACCACTGACCGCGCCCAAACGTACAAATGGCCGGCTCACGCGTTCGCCACTCCCGACCGTCGGATTCTGTTACCTTGACGCGATCGTTTCCGCCGATCACAACAGCATCACTGGAGTGGATCAGGGTCGTCTTGTCCCAAATGCGGTGCAGCGAGTGGTCGTGTTTGAAGCTTTCTATGCGGATGTTTGTGCCTGGAGCTGGCGACATGACCCTCCCCTTTCTTCTCTTCTATGTATGAATGGGGAACAAGCCTCCGTTAAAAAGAGGTGGTTTAAAAAGTCCGGCAAACATTGCAGTCGCATCTTGGTTGCGACGCACAGGATGTGCAAGTGTCGGCGTTGCCCCAGGACGGGGCGTTCTTAGCCGACCTCGGCCCTGTTTGTCCTCCTTTTTAAACACCCACTAAGAAGAGAGCTTTTTGGAAAGTGTAACATATTTTTGCATTTCGTAGCCAAGAGAATGATAAAAAGGGAGGACTTCCGGGTTATCCTGATTGACCATGATCAAGACACGATTGACGCCTCGCTGCTTGAACCGCTTTTCAATCGCCTCCACCAGCTGCCGGCCGATACCTGCGCCTTGCAGTTCGGGGAGAACAGCCAACCGATAAAAGTACGCCCGGGTGCCGTCAATCGTACCGACGACGACGCCGACCACTTCTCCATCATGCTCAGCTACCATAACCAAATCACTGTCCCAGGCCAACTGCTTGGCCAGGTCATTCAGCGATTCCGTTTCCGTTTGATCCAAACCGGTTTCCTGCCAAATACGCGTTATAGCCGAATAGTCACCGAGCCGAAACGGACGAATCAGCATACGTTGCCTCCTTCGATGGCTTCTCCCTCTATTTTACACTACAAGGACAAGTTTGTCTTGGTATGAAGTGAAAGAATCCCTACGTTAAAAGCGAGAGGCCTCCGTCGACGATAACGGTCTGTCCCCGAATCATCCATGCCTTGTCCGACAGCAGGAACATGACGGCGTTGGCCAGGTCTTCCGGCTCCACAATGCGTCCAGCCGGTGTACGCTCCGCGGAGCTTTGCAAAAGCTCCTCCCGATTCGGGAAATGGCGCAGCGCATCCGTATCGACGGCGCCGCCCGATACCGCGTTGACAACGATGTTATGCGGAGCCAATTCAACAGCCAGGTAGCGGGTCAATGCTTCCAGAGCCGCCTTGGACACGCCGACCGCCGTGTAGTTCTCCAGCACGCGAATCGATCCGAGACTGGAGAGGCTGACAATTTTGCCCCCTTCTCCCGTCTTCATCATCAGCTTCGCCGCTTCCTGCGCACAGAAGAGCAGTGCCTTGCTGTTGATCTCCATCGTCCAGTCCCAATGGCTCTCCTCAAGCTCCATGAGCGGGCGCAGAACTCCTGACGCCGCATTATTAACCAGTATATCCAGTCTGCCGAAAACCTGATCAATCTCGGCAAACAACTCTTTAATCTTGGATACGTCGCCTACGTTGGCTTTCACCAAATGGACACGTACGCCTTTTGCCTCCAGCTCTGCTGCCGCTTCGCGGGCTGCCGTGCGGTTGCGCAAATAATTCAGGACCAAATCATACCCCTGATCGGCCAACTGATGGGCGATTGCTTTTCCGATGCCGCGCGTGCCTCCGGTTACAAGCGCCACTTTTCTGGTTGTATTCATAGATTACAGCCTCCTTTTTATCAACTATTAATATCTGGTACTAATTTATGCCGTATTTATTATACACGCCTTCTTCCGTTTGCGCCACGGTTCGAAGTCCAAAAACGGGAATGAATCGTTTTTACCGCGAGCATACTAGGCAGAGAATGTTTTTCCTGATTGGCCGAAACGGGAAGGAGGAGCCTCAGTGTACATTGGACGTGAACTTTCGGAGTTGACCATGACCTCGATCGATAAGTGGGAGCTGAACGAGCTGTTATACTTTCATCACGCCCTGTCGGAGTTGGCCGCCTACCTCAATACGGAAGGTGTATCGCTTCACTCCAAAATCATCCATGAACTGGAGTCGCGCGGACCGATCGGAGGCGACGCGGGCGGGTGGGATCACTCATCAGCACCGGTTTACGATTAACGGAAAGGAGCACCCCGGCATGAAGACGCAAAACCGGCAGCTTGTCGCCATTTGGAGCGTTGCAGTGATCAGTGTGGTAGTAATGATCAGCTTTTTGTTCATGTTTTTCATGTAAGAAAACCCACCCGGCATTAGCTATCCTCGACCCACTCGGCGTTAGCTATCGCTGTGCCGAGTGGGGTCCCTTTCTTCGCCGGGCGGGGCCCCGAACACTTTTCTAGCGGCTGTATGGGATGTACCAATGTTATAAATTCTTAAATACTAAAAAGGTGAGCCGCTTGACCCGGGCTCACCCTTCCTTTTTTCTAAGCTTTTTCGGTCGCGCGTTCATCGGCGGCTTCCGCTCGAATCTGCGCTTCGATATCTTCAATGTCTGCTCTGGCGGGATCGTATTGCACGTCTTCCCTTTTGCCGACAGGCAGCGTCAACTTTCCCTGATCCGACATCCCTTTCCTCCTTTCCCAATGCAGTGTAGTGATTCGTTGCAAATTCTGCCCAATATGCGAGGTCAAAATGGGTGATCGATACACCATAATGTCGGATGAATTCGGGGAAATTATTCTTCTTTCAGTTCTTACATGGGAGTTAAGCAAACGGAGCTGATTCACCAATCAAAACAGAAGCACCCCCCCAATCGCTGGGAATAAATATGTCACTCAACTTTCGCAGGACGAAATTGCCAAACAACTCTTGATGTAGCTGGGAAGAGCGGCAATCCATTGCTGTAATTGACTAAGAAGCCCCATTTTGGGTTAGTGCTGGACACACTAATTTTATCAAAATGAATGGTGTATTTCTTTTTGCTAATCAGATTTGTCAAGGTTACAACTTGATTGCCCTTCTATTCATGCACCACATGATCGGAGGACGTTTTTCAAGGTGCGAAAGTTGAATATGTAACTGTTGTTGGAAGTATTATTTTTTGTCCTTGGAACAGTACAATTGACCCCATCAATATACTGCCCACTGTAAATCCAATAGCATTTGCATAGATAGGGTCTACCTTTAGATTAGCATCTCTTGCAGAACTGGCATCACCAACAGCTGTAAGAAGCGTACCTAAAAAAGCAATGATAATTCCTTTTAAATCATTAATCCCTTGAAAATTATTTAAGGTCGGATAGATGAGGACACATACGCCAAATACCCCTAGAATTCTTTACGGGATCCCTATAAAGTATAGAAGATGCAGAGTGACGCACATATACACTATCATCAGCAATTCCAATTACTAACTCCCCACCATCTGCATTTGCAAAAGCAACTGCGTGCTTTTCAATTTGCCGGGGTTGAATACCAAATGCTTTTCTATCAAAAAAATAACCCTCCATTTTCATGCAATAAATTCGCAGCGAGAGTCTTGTAGAGTCCTGATAAGCATTTATTCTGGACGAAACCGTATTTTTGTCCATATCGACTCACAGGGCATCATTTTTAAACGCAATTTGACCTTAACCAAAGATTGTAATTTCCCTATTATTAATATCTAACACTTCAATCTTCACAATACCACCAAGATTCTGTGACACTAAATCAGACAATTCTTTAAGTGCCATATGAAACTCATCATTTCTTGTTTCATCTATTAATTCGATACAGAGGAATGCATTTTTTGTATTTTCTGTTAACATTGTCCTCTTAGCTTCACGCCAATTCCAGCATCTGCATATTGCACCGGCATCATCTTTATAAACCATTTCACCTTCATATGGTGAAGCATTTTCATCACTTCCCAATGGGATAAACGGTTCGTTACCATTTGCCCGGGTTAGCCGAATATCTCCTACAAAAGTGTCGATATCTTCTCCACCACACGGAAGCCCATAACGTAATGAAATTGAATTATAGATGTCAACAAGCGGGTTTATTGTTCCGATATGATTGCCATTTTTCACTCTTTTTAATAAAGCCTCAATGGAACACCTTGCCCCTTTCTTTGTCTTAAATTTTTGAAAAGTTTCTCGCCAAACGAATATGACTGGATTACTACTGAATTCCTCCAGACTGAAAAATTTATGTGCTTCTTTCTCTGCCTCCTGCAGCAGCTTCTCGTAGATTTCAACGTCCCTTATTGAATTATCAATCCCCTGGCAAATAACGGTGCCTATTTTTGCATGAGGGAATAACGACCAAAAATCATCTTCAATGATAAATCTAGGCATAAAATATCTCTCCATTTCATTTTACTTATTGTCTTGGTAGAATTGCTATTTGTTGTGTCACAACACGACCACACGATAAATTTTCATCATAACACTCTTATGTCTTGGAGGGGCTCGCAAAGGCGGAGAATACCCCTAGAACAATATATAAATAACCAGTTATCCGATTCTGTAACTTTGAACTCACTTTCATCCGCTTTCTAATACTTGCTGCAAGAACTGCATACAGACCATCACTAATAAGAGCTAGGATAATAAATATAGTTCCTAAAAGTAAAAATTGTACTGTGACTGAACCAGCAGAAGGTGATATGAATTGCGGAAAGAAGGCTAAAAAAAAGAGTGCTGTCTTAGGATTCATTACTTCTACGAGCGCTGATTCGTAAAAAATCTTTAATAATTTTTGGCGAGGGGCTTTTGGAATTTCTGAAGTCGTACTATCAGATGTAGAAAATAAAGTCTTACACCCCAGATAGATAAGATAAGCAGCACCCAGGTATTTAACGATATTAAAGGCTGTTGCTGATGTCATAAGGATCGCAGAAACTCCAATTGCTCCAGCTAAAACGTGAACAGAACCACCAAGAGATACACCAAGAACTGATACCAGTCCCGCTTTCTTCCCTTGATCTATACTTCTTGCCATAATATAAAACACAGCTGGTCCAGGTATTATTAACAATGTAGCAGCAGCAATTACAAATAGCCAAATAGTTGAAAACTCCATAATATGCAACTCCTTGTTGTATTTTTGCACATGATGGGCTCCTCCTTGATTGGTGAAAGCAAGGTTACACTTTATTTTTAAGGTTCGCTTTCATCAGGGAGGCAATTTGTTGCTCGTTTGGAAATAGAATCTGTTCCAACTGTTTTATTACGAGCTCTTGTCTGTGCTTGGAATGGTTTTGACTTAGCTTTGCTTTCCCTTCAATCCTATCGATTTTAATTTTGAATCCTTGCACCCCTTTGTTCATAGCTGAGAGAAATTCAGCATCTACATCCTGCAATCTGTAAGAACTGTCAGGAGCTTCATACTTCAATACCATATCATTCAAGGAACTCATTAGCTCGTGTTCATCCTCGATTAGCTCAACTTGTCCGTAAACATGAACGGTCACATAATTCCACGTTGGCACTGCTTGATTGGTCTCATACCAAGAGGGAGAGATATAACAATGAGGACCATGGAAAACGGCTAAGACTGTCTGATTTTGAATATCCTGCCACTGCGGGTTTGGACGGGCAAAATGACCGTACAAATAGGTTTGCTCCTTATTTAACAACAGTGGTAAATGTGTAGCGAAGGGCATTCCTTTATGAATGGAAAACAAAGTTGCAAAACTGTTCTCCTGTATGACATGGTAGGCAACAGTAACATCTTCCATCGTAAAATGCTCTGGCATATACATGTGAAACCTCCTCAATCCTGTTTTTTACATACAACACATATCCTTTACACGGTATGATATAATTCAAGCTGACACGAAAAAAGGTACAATATTAAAAAAATCCACATGTCAGAGGGGGTGCCAATGAAAAATACCATTTTTACCTTCGAAGATAACTCTCCTAAATACAAACAAATCTACGAGAAATTTAAATCATTTATTGAACAAGGCGACTTAAAGGCGAATGAGCTCTTGCCCTCCATTCGTCAACTTGCAGATTCCTTACATGTAAGCCGTAATACAACATTAATGGCATATGAACAACTTGTTGCTGAAGGGTATATTCGTGGAGAGAGCCGAAAAGGTTATTTTGTAAATGAGTTAGAACCCCTTTTATCTCAAGAAGCTCACAGCTCTTCTCATCACAAGCAAACAGAGCCGGTACCACCTGTTCGCATTGATTTCCGCGCAGACGTGGTCGATCAATCGCATTTCCCTTTAATAACGTGGAGGAGGATCTCGAATCAGGTATTAACAGTAAAGGACAGCTTTCGATACGGGGAACCTTTTGGCGAATTGTGCCTACGCGAACAAATCGCAGCATATTTACTCCAGTCTCGTGGGGTGAGAACAGATCCAAATGCAATCATTATCGGAAGTAGTACCCAACAAATGCTTGTATACCTTGGGCATATACTGAAGGATGAGTTCCAGAGTATTATAGTTGAAGACCCTGGTTACGACGGTGCTAGGGAAGCTTTTCAATTCCATCGTTTTATGTTTGAATCTTTGCCGGTTTATGAAACAGGTGCTGATCTTTCACAATTAGAACAAATGAAATCACGATTAATCTATGTAACCCCTTCCCATCACAGTCCATTGGGGGTAAGCATGTCCATTCAACAACGTCAAATGCTTATTCATTGGGCTAACAAGATGGAAGGATATATTATCGAAGACGATTATGATAGTGAATTTCGCTATACACAACAACCATTTCCAGCTCTCGCTTCCATAGATTCAGCAAGAGTCATTTATCTAGGGAATTTCTCAAAGTCCTTTCTTCCAGGAATTCGCTTAAGCTATATGGTGTTGCCACAGCCACTTTTAAACCGTTATAAAAATCAATTTCTTCGTTTCGAAAGTACCACTTCAATTCTTAGCCAACTCACAATGGCTAAATTTATGGAAGATGGAGAGTGGAATCGCCATATTAAGCGTATGCGTCTTGTTTATAAACGAAAAATGCAGCACTTAGTATCAGAATTAAGAAAGCAATTCGAGCAAAATATATCCATTATTGGAGAGCAGTCTGGTTTGTACTTATTAGCCAAAGTACATTTGAAGCGTTCAGAAGAATGGCTAATTCAACATGCTTCTCTTCATGGTGTTAAAGTTTACCCTACCTCACTCTACTTCATTAAAAATCATACCGATAAACCAATTATTAAACTTGGTTTTAGTAATCTTTCTTGTGATGAAATCCAGCTTGGTGTGAAGCTCTTAAAAAAGGCATGGTTATAAAATACATCACACGTTTGCCACTTAAGAACGCCTTCCTATTGGTAGATCGGCTTCAAAAACTGCGCGGGATCAGTCTAAATCTTTATTTTCGCAGAACATAATCTACTTTTGCAGAAGCCACTCATCATTGAACTAACGAAGATCGTTAGTTCAACAAAAAAAGCGGCGAACAAAGGCTTTATTTTATAGTCTTTGCGCCGGACAATTATCACTATCGTCTTAATCTGCTGATATAGCTTCTATCAAGTAATATTTCCTTTCTGACTGTGTTAATTCAGTTCCTTTTGAGTAACTTCGCGTGTTGGTCTACCTTCCAACATACCAGGGCTCGCTTGGCTCCTATTCGTACAAATCATACGCAGGCGCACCACAAAACAGCCCTTTCCGCGAACGGAAAGGGCTTGCTGATGTCCCTATTATTTATCTTCATTGGCCACTGGAACATTCCAGGTCCAGCCATAATAGTTCGCAACGATCGGTTGATCCGCTTGCGGCATCACGCGGACAGCGTTGTCATCGGCCAGTTCCTCCGGTCCTACCGTCGGCTAGCGTCACTGTATGCCTTGCTTCAATTTTCGGAGAAAGTATGTAAACTGTTCCAGCTCGTCGTTGGTAAGATTAGCCAACAGCTTGGTCAAGAGTTCCCTCCGTCTGTTCAACAGACGTTCGATCAAGGGGACCGCTTTTGCCGACACCGTTACCCAGACCACACGCCGATCCTGCTCGTCGCGAACCCGGTCGACATATCCGGCTTTCACCAAGCGGTTCAGCGCGATGGTCGTGGCGCTGTTGGACTGTCTCAGCACGGAAGCCAGCTCGGATACGGTGCTGCGCTGTTTCTCGTACAACACACGCAACAGAATGAACTGCTTGGGGCTGATTTCCACTTCTTCTGCCAACAGCCAGTGGCTGATAAAGAATCTGGCCATTTCGATAAAGACTTGATCCAGCTCTTCAATTTGTTTGGCGCGGGACATTTCGTTCACATCATCACCCATATTGAGAAAGTACTTACTTTTACTATAAAACTATAGCGGGTGAATACATAGAGAGCAAGCATTACTCTCCGTCATTCAGAAAATGAAACATAGCATCCCTATTTTGTTCCCAACCGTTCTTCCTTTGGTTTTCCATTTTCTGAAAATACTTTTAACTTGAAAATGGGCAAAAAAAGCTTTACAGCGGGAAAAATTTGCCATATCCTATGGATACGACAAATACACCTTGAAGGAAAGGAGGCAGCACCCAATGATGAATGCAGTACTCACGGTTGATCTTGTTGCAGTGACACCAACTTCATACGGAAGCGCCTCCCGGACGGACGAATAGCATTTCGTTTTCCTTTGTATACCCTTCTCGTCCAATACAACCGTAGGCGCTCCCGCTTACGGTTTTCTTATTTTCTCAAGCAGATTGAGACCGTAGGATGCTTCCATTCCCGCGGTCTTTTTCTATAGATCATGTTTCATGGAAAGGTGGTGATACGTATGATATTCAACTTTTTGTTCTTTACCGTAAAAATTGAGCGCAACGCGGTCAGCCCCGAACTGCGTCTGGCGGAGATGAAGCGCAACCAGTTCCTGAAGGAGCGGGAAGAAGCGCAAGCGATGGAAGCAGCCATGTTGCCGGAATTTATCAGCCGCATGTAATTTCTGCCAGATATTAAACCCCGGGAGGGATGAACGTATGACCAAGAAACAACGGCGTCAACTTATGAAGTTTACAGGAGTAAAATCGATAGACGGTACCTGACTGACTGGAACCTGTTTATAAAAGGAGCGTGAAAACGCAATGTACATTCCGATGATCTTTTTCACCATTATCATCGAAAAACGCAAGGTTACTCCCCAGGAGCGTGAAGCGATCTTGCGCCAGCAAAAGGCCCTGCAGGAACTGGAAAACCAGCGCCTGTGGCATAGCGCCGGACTGCCTGAATACTGTACTCGGATCTAATAAAAAAAGCGGCCTGATCACATCAGGTCGCTTTTCGTTTGCTGCGCAAGCATCTGCAAGATTTTATGGTGAGCCGCCGGGAAGGCGTAGGCTCCCAGCTCCTCCGGTGAAACAAAGCGGGCTGTCAGCGGGAGATCGCCTCCCTCGATCCAGTCACATAGATAAACGTCCATGTTCCACTGCAAATGGGAAAACGTATGTTGTATCGGTGTAAGCCGCTCTGTCACCTCCGCCTCCAGCCCGAAGCGTTCCCGCAGACTTTTTAGCAGAACCTCTTCCTTCTCCAACCCGGCAGGAAGCTCGGTTTCTGCCATCGGAAACTCCCACATACCGGCAAGCAGCCCCTGTTCAGGGCGTTTGTTAATCAATACCTGTCCGTCGCGTACGATGACGGCCACTGCCAGATTGACGGGACGGGGCGGTTTCGCTTTTCCCTTGACCGGCAGTTCTTCCTGCACCCCTTCTCTACGGGCGAGGCAATAGTCAAACACCGGGCAGGTCAAGCATTGAGGGTTGCGTGGCAAACAGATCAGAGCGCCCAACTCCATCAACGCCTGGTTAAAATCACCTGCCCTGCCGTGCGGGATGGTCTGCCGGACGAGATGTTCAAACTTGATTCGGGTCGACGGCTTGGCAATGTCGTCTTCCATGTAGAGCAGCCGGGAGAATACCCGCATGACGTTGCCGTCGACAGCCGGTTCAGGCTTTTCGTACGCAATGCTGAGGATGGCGCCCGCGGTGTAGGGACCGATGCCTTTCAGCGTGGCGATTTCCTCCGGCGTATCCGGAACGATCCCGCCGTACTTGGCCTGTACCTCGCGCGCGGCTGCCTGGAGGTTGCGGGCACGGGAGTAGTAGCCCAATCCCTCCCACGCTTTTAACACCTCTTCTTCCGGTGCCTCTGCCAGCGCTTCGACGGTTGGAAACTTTTCCATAAAGTTGCGGTAGTACGGCTTCACCGTCTCCACCCGCGTCTGCTGCAGCATGATTTCGGACACCCAGACACGGTACGGATCGCGGTTTATGCGCCAGGGCAAGTCCCGCTTTTGCGAATCATACCACGCCAGCAAATCGCGAGAAAATCCAAACACGTGAAATTCTTCCGGTAGTTTATACGACAACGGTTCGCGTTTTTTCCCTGCCATCATTCTTAGCGTACAATCCTCCTGCATTCCTTTATTCAACCGGGCGAAATGCCCAGACATGCACTTTGGCCTCTCCTCCCGCCACACAGGCGCAAAAGTCCCGGTCGGCCAGGCGCCATGCTTTGATCTGGTGGTAGTGTTCCTCCGTTTCGACCTCAAAGGTCTCGACAAACAGGTTGGGCTGGTCCATGCCCTCATAGCTGCGGTACCCGCTTGCGCCGAGGACAGCGAGCCGCTTCGGCATGAGCGACAGTTGTTGGAGAAACGCTTCCCGTTTCTCTTCAGCAACCTTGTATTCAATAAAGATGGTGAGCATCTCAGGATGCCTCCTTTTATCGACTGGCTTTTACTATGATACCTGTCTGTGTGTCAGCGAACAAGGCTGAGAACTTTTTTTCCAACCATACGGGAATTCCCTCGGTCAACGCGCTATAATAATGAGTAAGCATTGCCGGAAAGAAAGGAGAGATGTGATTCATGGATACCGCTACACACTTTGCCATGGGCTTCGGGCTGGCTGGGCTTGCTCATCTGGATCCCGTTGTGGCTGCTTCGCCCGGCTTGGCTGAAGCCGTCATGATCGGCACCGTCATCGGCTCGCAGGCACCCGATCTGGACGGCTTCACCCGCATCAGAGGCAGCGCCTCTTACATTCGCAATCACCGGGGAATCTCTCATTCTGTTCCTGCACTGTTCTTCTGGACGCTTGCCGTGTTCGGGCTTGTCCAGTTGATCTCGCCGCAGGCACATTGGGTCCATCTGCTTGGCTGGATTTTTTTGGCGGTCTGTCTGCACGTTTTTGTAGATTTGTTCAATTCATACGGGACCAAAGGACTTTATCCCTTTCATAAAGACTGGATTGCCTTCCATGTCATTTTTATTTTCGACGCATTCATCTTCGCCATGCACCTTGTTGGGATCACACTCTGGGCGGCGGGAGCCGAGCCGGGCAGACTGTTCCTCTGGATCTACCTGATTATCGGCTGCTACTACTGCTGGCGCTATCAGGCGCAGAAGCGAACGACGGAACTGGTTCGTGAAACGATCGGAAAAACAGGCACGTATACGATCATGCCCACCCACTCATGGAATCAGTGGACGTTCGTGGTGAAGACAGACCAGCACTGGTACGTGGGTGAAGTGAACGCCGGAGAGGTGCAAATCCTCGACGTTTTCTCCATCAAGCCGGAAAGCGAGCTGATTTCCATTGCCAAAAAAGACTGCAAAGTACAGTCGTTTCTCTCATTTAGCAATTACGCCCACGCAGAAGTGAAAGAGCAGCCGTTTGGCTACGAAGTCAGATGGATCGATCTGCGGTACCGGGCTCGTTATCAGGGAAAAAGCCATTACATGTTCGTCTCGGTCGTCTGCCTGGATAAACAGCAGCAGATTCGCGACTCCTTTGTCGGCTGGATTCATCGCGGCGAGGAACAGCTCGCAAAGAAACTGAATCCGGAAAAAGAGATACAGATCAATTAAGCTTGATTTCCGGAAGAGCACCTGCAGATTGCTGCTGGTGCTTTTTTGCCGTATCTGACCCGTTGCCCCGAACCATATCTGCCCCTTTTTTCATGGTCACTCTTCTCCTACGATAGAGACACCAACAGGAGAAATGGAGTGGGAGAAAAAATGTTTCCTATCAGGTATTCCAAACGTGCATGTGAGGATCGGAAAAAGATCGACGAATTTTTATCAACGGCAAAGGTGGGGCATCTGGGATTGAGCGACGGGGAATATCCTTACGTGCTCCCGCTGAACTTTTGCTGGCACAACGGCAGCATATACTTTCACGGAGCTGATGCCGGAAGAAAAATCGAGGTCATCCACAAGAATCCGAACGTCTGCTTTACCGTGTGTGAAGAGTACGGCACGATCGCTGATCCGGTGCCGGCCCGTACTGATACCGGATACATGAGTGTGATGCTCTTCGGCCGTATCGAACGGGTGGAAGATTCCCGGGAGATGACGGAAGCGCTGCAGGCGATGCTGGACAAACACGTCCCTGGTTATTACGGCCAACCGCTGTCCGAGCAGCATGTAAGCCGCTATCGCTCATCGATGGGAAGCGCGGTAGCCGTCTTCCGCATTATTCCAGAGACACTGACAGCCAAAGACAATCCCCTGCCTGAGGAGAAGCGTTTCTACCCCGGCAGGACAGTTTACATGGACAACTAGCAAACCGACACGCTGCGGCATAGGCAGGCGTGCCGGTTTTCCATTATGATTGAATCATCTTCCATTGAAGGAGAATGTTGAATGAATACTGCCGGACAAATTCCAAATAGTCTGAATGATTACGTGAATAGATGGGAAGCACGCGGGTATTTTCAGGGTTCCCTTCTGGTCGCACAGAAAGGAGAGATTCTCCTCACAAGAGGCTGCGGAGTGGCTAACCTCCAGCACGACGTGGCGAACACACCTCAGACGGCGTTCCGCATCGGCTCCATTACCAAGAGTTTTACTGCAGCAGCCATCCTGCAGCTTTGCGAACAAGGCAAACTAAGCCTGGACGACACTCTGGACCGATTTCTTCCCGACTTTCCGCGGGGCGAACGCATCACCGTTCACCAGCTCCTCACCCACACCGCGGGAGCAGCCAATTTCACCTCGCTCCCTGACTACTGGGGCAAGCGGATGCGCCTTCCCGCAACACTGGACGAGATCGTGCAGCTGATAAAAAGCCTTCCGCCTGATTTTGAACCGGGAAAGAATTTTGGTTACAGCAATTCGGGTTACATTCTGCTGAGCAAAATCATAGAGACGACGTCTGGCCTGCCCTATCGAGACTACATTCGAGAACGAATCGCGTACCTTCTCGGTTTGGAGAATACGGGTTGCGATGACGGACGGACCATTGTCAAGAATCTAGCCGCCGGATACACCGTCGACAAACAGGTTCGATTAGCGGAGCCCATCGACATGTCTTTTCCCCTCGGAGCGTATGGGATGTACTCCACGGTGGAAGACTTGTTCCTCTGGTTGGAAGCATTGCGTGATGGACGTGCCATCAATCGGACATCAGCGGAACGGATGTTCCAACCCTACGAGCATGGCTACGGGTACGGTTGGGCCGTCGACAGTCTGCTGGCAAACGGGAAAGAGCGGGTCTGCTACGGTCATTTTGGCGACATTAACGGGTTTGCCAGCGACATCCTGTATGTTCCGACCGAACAGGTAACGGTTGTCGTGCTTAGCAACTTCAATCTGACCCCGGTCATGAAAATGAGTCGAGATCTCGCTCGTATCACACTCGGCGATACGGTTGAAATTCCCGAGGCCGTCGACCCGATCCCCCTTGATCCGGTAACAGAAGCCCGCTATACGGGAGTGTATCGAATGGAAGACAGAAAAGGGGAAATCGCTATCAACCGAGAGGGCAGTGAGCTCTACATCACCATGCCCAAACAGTATGGCGTCCCCTATACATACGGCCTCATTCCAGTCGAGCAGCGCCCACAATTCACCCGCTTCGTCGCCCGTTTTCTGGACGAGGAAATTACGTTTTTCCACAATCAATCGGGAAATGTGGAGAAACTGATGCACACTGATGTCTACCGAAATCCTGTTACCGCTACGAAACTTACTCGAGAGGCGGCACCATCCCAACAAGGATGACCGGACATCATTCCTTCCCGAATTTCCAGATGACGTGGCTGAGGTTCCCCAGCTGGAAGCTGATGTGCAGCCGCTCGGCCGAGCGCTGGTCATCGGCTGCCCCCATGGCATAGAACAAGGGCACAAAATGCTCGTTTCCATGTGGAGGCACAGCCATGCGGGCATGCGGGGCAAGCTCTTCGTAACGGAACAGGGCAGAAAGATCCCAGCGGGTTACCTTGTCCGCAATCCACTCTTCAAATTCAACTGCCCAATCATCCGGACGGTCTCCTCTGGAGGAACGCATGGTGGCAAAGTTATGGACGGTTCCGCCGCTGCCCACAATCAGAACATCGCGGGCACGCAATGCGCTCAGCGCTTTTCCCACGGCGTATTGCTGCTCTGGCGTCAGCTCAGGGTTGACGGACATGGCTATCACCGGAACGTCCGCCTGCGGATAGAGGTGCTTGAGAATCACCCATGCCCCGTGGTCAAGCCCGCGCCGATCCTCCATCCGCACGGGAATGCCTGCATCCGTCAGCAATCGGGCCACCTCCTGCGCCAGGGCAGCATCTCCCATTGCCGGGTAAACGATCTCGTACAACTCCTGGGCAAAACCGCCGAAGTCGTAAATCATGCCATACTGTTGAACCGCGCTCACCTCCTGCACGCGGCTTTCCCAGTGAGCGGAGAAAAGTAAAATCGCCCTTGGGCGAGGCAGCTCACGCGTTGCTTGTGCCATCGCTTTGGTGTAATCATTTTGTTCCAGTGCGAGTGTCGGGGCACCGTGCGCAAGAAAAAGGGAAGGCATCATGGATGTTCACACCCTTTACTATAGTAACTTTATTACTTTTTGTAAGTATAATACCACAAAGAAAAGCCCTTGACCAGATATTCTTGCCGGTCTAGGGCTTTTGCATGCAGGTTTTTACTTCTTCGCTGCTTCGTAACGCTTGCTTACTTCGTCCCAGTTTACTACGTTCCAGAATGCACTGATGTAGTCAGGACGCTTGTTTTGATACTTCAGGTAGTAAGCGTGCTCCCATACGTCCAGACCGAGGATGGGCGTCTTGCCTTCCATGATCGGGCTGTCCTGGTTTGGTGTGGAGGTAACAGCCAGCTTGCCGCCGTCCACAACCAGCCAAGCCCAGCCGGACCCGAAACGGGTGGTAGCTGCCTTGGTGAATTCAGCCTTGAAGTTGTCAAAGCTGCCGAAAGTGTTGTTGATGTCGTCAGCCAGTGCGCCGGACGGTGCGCCGCCGCCGTTCGGGCTGAGGATTTCCCAGAAGAGGGAGTGGTTTGCGTGTCCGCCGCCGTTGTTGCGAACTGCGGTGCGGATGGACTCCGGAATCGCATCCAGATTGCTGATCAACTCTTCAATGCTTTTGGATTGAAGGTCAGGATGTGCTTCCAAAGCCGCGTTCAGGTTGTTTACGTAAGTAGCATGGTGACGGCCATGGTGAATCTCCATGGTTTGCGCATCGATGTGCGGTTCCAGTGCATTATGAGCGTAAGGCAATGCAGGAAGTTGATGTGCCATTGTTTCATTCCTCCTTCATATGTATGGGTCATGCTCCCATTTTATTATAAACCAACCTGCTGACTTCTACAACAAACCGGTATGCTAAGTTTCATTAATTCATTTTATTTGTATTTTTACTGTATCTATATCAATGATAACCATCTTGCAAAGGCCGCCCGCCATGCTAGACTTGGTTTCATACACTACCTTTGAAATCAGGTGATTCCAAGTGGAAATGGAACTATCAACCATCCTGTTTCTCGCTTTTTTCGGCTTCGTGGCCGCATTCATTGACAGCACGGTCGGCGGCGGCGGGCTGATCTCGCTTCCAGCCTTGCTTGGTTTGGGCATCCCGCCCTATCTCGCCCTCGGCACCAACAAGCTGGCTGGAACCATCTCCTCTGCTACCAGCTCCGCAACCTTTATCCGCATGGGGAAGTTCGACAAGAAACTCATGCTGATCCTGTTTCCGGTCTCATTCATCGGGGCCTTTTTCGGAGCCAAAACAGTCTTGTTCATCCCGCAAGAAGTGTTAAAAACGCTCGTCATCGTCATGATGGCCATTATTTTCGTTTATACCCTGCTGAACAAAAAATTCGGAGAAAATACAACCTTTAAGGGATACACCCGTTTTTCACTGGGCCTCGGCATTCCTCTCACCTTTCTCATCGGCTTCTATGACGGTTTTTTTGGACCGGGTACCGGCTCCTTCTTCGTTTTCCTGATGGTCCTGCTGTTTGGCTACGACTTCGTCATTGGCGCGGGAAACGGACGGATCCTCAACCTGGCCAGCAATTTAGCTGCTCTCGGCGTCTTTATTTGGGAAGGAAAAGTGATCTTTCTGACGGGTTTGACAATGGGGGTAGCGATGCTGATCGGTGCTTCGCTCGGCGCACGGATGGCGATCAAAACAGGGGTCCGCTACGTTCGCCCGCTGTTTTTGCTCGTGTCGATCTGCCTTATCACGAAAATGATTTACGAGTTAATCTTTTCTTAAAAAATGCTACTGTAAAGCGCTCAAATGACCGTGCACTTTTTTTCTTATTACTTGATAATACTGGTGTTGGAAAAGAAAGTTTCAAATTCCAGTTCAGAAACTGCACCAATCAACCTATGGGATTCCTTCCCGTTTTTAAAGAACACAAGGGTTGGGGTTTTATCGATATGATATGTTCCCCAACTACTTTCAAATTCTAACAGGTTATGTTTCATTACATTAATTTGTTGCTTTTTTGCGACATCAACAATTACTGGGGTTGCTGCTTTACAATGTTTGCAAGTTGGGCTGTAAAAATAAACATAGAAGCTTTCATTATTATTTATTTTTGCAGCTAACTCATCGGCAAGTATTTGATTTCCATAGAGTGGATCTTTTAGTGTCAATAGTCTGTGAAAATGTCACCTTATCTGTTCAGTGAAAATGTCACTTGAATATCAAATAAAGTGCCCCAGTG
>NZ_JBIYSM020000052.1:0-23300 GCF_044759095.2 Brevibacillus soli | reverse complement strand
AGGATTTTCGAGGAGCACTGTTGAATTTCTTTAAGAAGAAAGGAATTCAGTCCCTCTTTTTGGATGTATTGCCTCGACAACACTACTTCCATTTAGAGAGCTGAATTCCTTTTGTTTTTGACTTACCCCAGGAATTTTTCAGGGGAAACTAGCTAATGCCGGGTGGGTTTTCTTATACTTTTTTCCCGCGTATATGTGTACGCTCCGCTGAATAGGATGGCGAAAGGATGAGGGAAAGGAGGGGGGAAGGAGTGGGTGAAAGAGTTGTGGAAGGCGTTGATGAACGGTTAACCAGTATCCCGGCGCTGTTATCACCCAGCCAAATGATCTCCATTATTCAAAAAGGACTCAGCAAAACAAAATCCCCGAAAAATATTATGATTGTCGGTGCCGGCATGGCTGGATTGGTTGCGGCGTCTTTGCTTAAGGAGGCCGGGCATCACGTTAAAATCCTAGAAGGAAACAGCAGAGTAGGAGGACGTGTCTTCACCATGCGAACCCCGTTTGCAGAAGGGGCATATGTAGAGGCAGGTGCCATGCGGATTCCCGAAATGCACGATTTGGTATTCGAATACATCAAAAAATTCGGGTTAACGGTGAATGAGTTTATTAACGCTACTCCAGATGATCTGATCTACGCGAACGGGATGAAAACCCGTGTGAAAATTTATGAACGTCACCCAGATATTTTTCAATATCCCGTAGCGCCGTCTGAAAAGGGAAAAACGGCGGAACAGTTATTCAATATGGCCGTACAGCCGATCATCGACTTTATCAACCAAGATCCTGCCCGACATTGGCCGATCGTTGAAAGACAACTGGATCAATACTCGGTCTACACGTTCTTACGGTTCTATCCCTATCGACCCAAAGTCACTTTTTCTGAAGGCGCAATCGAAATGATGTCCGTTCTTCTTGCTCTGGAAGGTGTGATGGAGCAGTCTTTTCTGGATATTTTGCGGGATCTGATGCTTTTCAAGCCAGAGACCCGCTTTTACGAAATTACAGGCGGCAATGACCGTCTGCCCTATTCCTTTCTGCCACAATTGCAAGAAGACATACTCTTCCATCAAAGAGTAACGAAAATTACCCAGCAGAACGACAGTGTAACCCTTACCTTCATAGATACAAACACCTCCCATGAATACAGCATGACGGGTGATCTTGCCATCATGACCATTCCCTTTACCGTTATGCAATTTGTTGAGGTTGAACCGCGCGATTCGTTTTCCCACAACAAATGGAGAGCCATCCGTGAGCTTGACTATATCACGGCTACCAAGATCGGGATTCAGTTTTCAAGCAGATTCTGGGAAAGGGAAGGTCTATACGGAGGAAAAACCATCACTGACTTGCCGATCCGTTCTACGTACTATCCAAGCCATGGGCTTGGCACTCCGGGACCGGCTGCAATTTTGGCCAGCTATACATGGCAGGAAGATTCGATGCCGTGGGACGGACTGACGCAGGAGGAGCGTATTTACTTTTCCTTGAAGAATTTAGCCACCATCCACGGTGATCAGGTGTATCGCGAGTTTCAAACTGGAACTTCTTACAGTTGGGGGCAGGATCCGTTTGCCTGCGGAGCTGTGTCGTTTTTTAGACCGGGACAGCGAATAGCGCTGCATCCCTATATCGCGACTCCAGAAGGAAGAGTTCACTTTGCCGGTGAACATACCACACTCACCCATGGTTGGATACAAGGCGCCATCGAGTCGGGGATTCGAGTGGCATTCGAAGTGAACGAATTGCCACGATTATGAGAGATGGAGAAAACTTCGTGTAGAATAGAGAGAAGGAAACGGGATCTGCAAGGGCAAGGAGGAGTTTGATGGACGAGAAGGATGATACGTTTGCTGTTCTGAATAAAACGAGGGAGATTCACAGGCAAGTATTCGGATTGACTCATTTCATGAATGATGGCTGCGTGGATTTTCGTGTCCCGATAGAGAAGATCTATGTCTACTTTATCGTACAGATCCTCTTCCGTATGCCACCACCATCCTCCGGCACAACCCGGACCAGCAATCGGCTCATGTTCTCCTGTTCGAGCCGATATGATCACGACAGTACATTCCCGTTCAAGCCGTTTCCAGGTTTTCATAGGGTAAAAGGGATGTATAGAGAGAACACTCCGCAAGAAGCCTATTTGTTTGCCAAGACATTTTTTGTCCGGCAACGAAACCGATTTGTAAACGAGATCAAAGCACTTATCAGAGAAATGGATTACCATCTTCACTAAAATCAGAAACGGCCGATATTGTGTTGGCTATCCTGGTTGGTCGTAAAGTGACCGACATGGGATAGCCGTTTTTTTGGACCATGGCCATCATTCATCGAAAATGTTAGAAAATTTTTTCTATATATTGAATCTTGAAATTCTTATGGTATATAATCCAAAGAAGCATCTGATGCACCGAATTTCTTTTATGAAGCATAGACTGCTTCGTTGGACCGGGAAGTTCGTGCCAATTTGCTCAAAAACGAGGGATTATCGTGGATCAAGCAACATTTGAAAATTTGATAAAGGAAAAGTATGAAAGTTTATCAGCCGGCCAAAAAAAAGTGGCAGAGTTTCTGATCGACCACCTGGAAGAAGCAGCCTTCAGTACAGCCGGTCAGATCGGGCGCAAAGTGGATATGAGCGAAACAACGGTAATTCGATTATCCTATGCGCTTGGTTTTAACGGCTTTTCTGAGATGCAGGAAAAAATTCAAAGTCAGATACGGAAGAACCATCATCTTCCCTACGCCTCAAACAGTTTGGATTCGGCAGTAAACACGGATGATGAGTTGCGTGTTTTTTCGAAGGTCGTGGAGAAAGACATCCAGATTATGAGAGAAACCCTTCATCAACTGAACGTGGAAGATTTGTGGAAAGTCGTAGATGCCTTAGTCAAGGCGGACAAAATTTTGGTAGCCGGTTACCGCTTGTCTTACACAGCAGCCTATTGGTTCTCGTTCATGCTCGGTACTTTGCGTGAGAATGTAGAATTATGCCCGCCAATAGGGGATGTGTATGAAAAACTGTGCAATCTGACAGATCGATCCGTCGTTTTCGTGATCTCTTTTCCCCGCTATGCGAGAGAAGCCGTGCACATTGCCGAGTGTGCAAAGCAGCAAGGCGCTACGCTGCTATGTGTGACGGATCGGATGCTCTCACCCGTTGGACGCCTATCTGATATTGCTCTCACGACGGAAGAAAATCTTGAGTTGGGCTCCAACTCGATTTCCCCCGTGATCAGCTTGCTGGATTTGATTATCATCGGAATGAATCTGAGAGACAAAGAAAGGATTCAATTACGTCAACAGCGCTTGGAAAAAATGTATTCCAGCCATGACGTTTTTATAGAATAAATCATTTTTACACAAGGGGGCTTTGTATCATGACAAAAAAACGTTTTTTCCTCGGCATGTTGTTTTCAGCCATCCTGCTTCTGACCGCATGCGGCGGAAAGGAAGCAAACAACGCAAATGGGGCGCAGGGTGCAGACGGTGCGAATGCCAATGGAACACTCAAAATCGCAATCGAAGGGGCATATCCTCCCTACAACTATATGAACAAGGATAACCAGCTGGAAGGATTCGATGTGGATATCAGCAATGAGCTTGCCAAACGGCTTGGGGTGAAGCCTGAGCTGATTGCCATTCCGTGGGACAGCATGATTCCCGGACTCCTCGCCAAGAAGTACGACATTATCGTTTCCGATATGGCGATTACCGAAGAGCGCAAGAAAAAGGTTGATTTTTCCGATCCCTACTTTCACACGGGGCAAATGCTGTTCGTTCCGGCGAATTCTACCATAAAAGATCCGTCCGAAATCAAAGGGAAAAAGATTGGCGTGACGATCTCGACCACCGCGGCGGAGATCGCGACACAGCTTGGAGCAGATGTCGTGTTGTTTAAAAGCGACTTTCTCGCCTTTAGCGACATGGCCAACGGAAGGCTGGAAGGTTTCATTACCGATCAAGGGGTAGGCGCCCGCATCATGATGGACAACAAATATGACGGAAAGTCTGTAGGAAACCTGCTCAATACCGAGGCGGCAGGTATCACCATTCGGAAAGAGGACACCGCTCTCAAGGAAAAAATCAACAAAGCCTTGGCGGACATGAAAAATGACGGAACCTTCGAAGCCATCAGCAAGAAGTGGTTTGGCAGAGACATACGTTAAACAGGAGGGGACGTCATGCTTGATTTCTCACTGGTTCAGCAGTACATTCCCTTTCTCCTGGAAGCGTCTCTGTTGACGCTGGAAATTTCTGTGCTATCTATTGCGGCGGGCCTCGTTCTGGGGCTTGCCGCAGTCCTCATCAAACTCTCCAGGCTGCGTCCGCTGGCAGTCATCGTCGACTTTTACATCTGGTTCATCCGCGGCACACCGCTGCTGGTGCAGCTGTTCCTTGTTTACTTCGGACTGCCGCAGATCGGCATTGAACTAAGTCCATTCGTCGCTTCCGTCACGGCCTTGGGCGTGAATGCGGGTGCGTACTTTGCGGAAATCCTCAGAGGCGGGATCGTATCCATTCCGAAAGGGCAGATGGAAGCCGCTCTGTCACTCGGCATGAGCTACCCGACGATCATGCGCCGCATTATCCTGCCGCAAGCCTTTCGGGTAAGTATCCCGGCGATCGGGAATGAATCGATTACCCTTCTCAAGGACTCCTCGCTCGCATCCCTGGTCACGCTGTCAGAACTCATGATGACTTCTCAGCGTTTTGCTTCTACCAACTACGCCTTTATCGAGTTCTACATCACGGCAGCGGCCCTGTATCTGCTGATGACCACGATGTTTACGTTTGTCCTGAGAAAAATGGAAAGACGCCTGTCCATGAGTGAACGGTAGTTCCGGGAGGATTGATGGATCATGACAACAACCCCAATTATTCAGGTGGAAAACATCTTCAAAAGCTTCGGTGAGGTGGAGGTCCTCAAGGGAATCAATCTGTCCGTTCAAGCGGGAGAGGTGGTCTCACTGATTGGCTCAAGCGGATCGGGGAAAAGCACGCTGCTGCGCTGTCTGAACTATTTGGAGAAGGTGGATCGGGGAAAGATCGTGATCGATGGGATCGAATTGAAGGAATCGCACACCAATATCGGAAAGATTCGCCGCGAAGTCGGTATGGTATTCCAACAATTCAACCTGTTTCCGCATATGACTGTGCTGGAAAACATCATGGAAGCCCCCATCCAGGTATTGAAAAAAAGCAGGCAGGACGCGATGGAGACGGCTCAGCGCCTTTTGGACAAAGTGGGACTGTCAGATAAGGCGCACGTCTACCCGCGCAAGCTGTCGGGAGGGCAGCAGCAGCGGGTGGCGATCGCCCGCGCTTTGGCCATGAACCCGAAAATTATGCTGTTTGATGAACCTACCTCCGCACTTGATCCCGAGCTGGTCGGCGAAGTATTGTCCGTCATGAAAGAGTTGGCCCAGGAAGGAATGACGATGGTCATCGTCACCCATGAGATGGCTTTTGCGAGGGATGTAGCCCACCGGGTCATTTACATGCACAACGGAATCATTGAAGAAGAAGGGAAACCGGAAGAACTCTTCAACCATCCAAAGAGCGAGAAATTAAAAAGTTTTCTGGGAAGAGTGATATGACCATGGATAGGACAACTGCAACATTATCCATACGTCTCCTTGAATCCGTAGAAGAACTAACCATGGTTAGAGAGTTGGAGAAACTCGTATGGGGATCAGAAGAATCGGTTCCAGTCGAACAAACGATAACGGCAGTGAAACATGGCGGCATGGTCCTCGGCGCGTTTTTGGGAGAGAGATTAATCGGCTTTCAGTACAGCTTTGCCGGATATGACGGTAAGAAAACGTACCTCTGCTCCCACAGCTTGGGGATACACCCCGATTATCGGGCGAGCGGTATCGGATACAGGCTAAAGCTTGCCCAACGGACGGAGGCCATCCGCAAGGGCTATGATCTGATTACGTGGACGTATGATCCGCTGCAAACGGTAAACGGTAATTTAAATATCAGGAAGCTGGGTGCGATTTGTTCCACGTATATCGAAAACTGTTACGGAGACATGAACGATCAACTGAATGCAGGCGTTCCGTCCGATCGCTTTCAAGTGGAGTGGTGGATTACCAGCGATCATGTCATGGACACCTTGCGGAAAAAAAGAGATCCTGACTCCTCTGTCGGATTCCCCGCAGTAATCGAGACAACCACAAACGATCAAGGATTTGGCGTGCCTTTGCAAGTAGATCTCACCCTCGATCAATCTGCCGGCAAGCTTTTGGTTCCTGTCCCTTCCTCCTTTCAAAGACTGAAGGAACACGATATCGGCTTGGCTATCGAGTGGCGCATGAAAACTCGAGCGGTCTTTTCCCATTACTTTCAAAACGGCTGGAGTGTGAGGGAATTCGTAAAACAGGACGGACCGGAGCCTGTGCACTACTATGTTTTGGATAAATGACGACAAAATGTTTCGGAGGGTTTTTTATGGAAATCCAGCATATTATCTTGAGACATGTGAAAATGGATTTGCTGCAGCCTTTTACAACCAGCTTGGGTACGGAGTACGACAAGGAATTTATTTTGGTGGAAATCCAATCAAAAACAGGCATTTCAGGCTGGGCAGAATCTGTCGCCTCACCCGATCCTCTGTATAAAGAGGAAACAATCAAAACCAATTGGCACATCATGGAGGAATTCCTGATTCCTCTTCTATTCAAACAGCCGATTGGGCACCCGGATGAAGTGTCAGAGCGTTTTTCCCATATTCGAGGCAATTACATGGCGAAATCCGCGTTGGAAGGTGCGATTTGGGACCTTTATGCAAAAGAGCGGGGGATCCCACTGGCAAGAGCGCTGGGGGGAACGAAAGAAAAAATCGACGTAGGCATCAGTATCGGGATTCAGGAATCCGTTGATCAACTGTTGAAAGTGATTGAGCGATATGTACAGGAAGGTTATAAGCGGATCAAGGTGAAAATTCAACCCGGATGGGATGTCGATGTGATTCGAGAAGTAAGGAAACACTTCCCCCATATCCCGTTGATGGCTGATGCAAACAGCGCTTATACGTTGCGGGATGCAGATCACTTGATGGCGCTGGATGAGTTTAACCTGACGATGATTGAACAGCCTCTTTCCCATGATGACATCATTGATCATGCCGAGCTGCAGGCGAAACTAAAAACCCCGATCTGCTTGGACGAAAGCATTCACTCGGTGGAGGATGTCCGGAAAGCGATCAAACTGGGCAGCTGCAAGGTCATTAACATCAAAATCGGACGTGTGGGAGGATTGACGGAAGCCAAAAAAATCCACGATCTGTGTCAGGCACACGGCATCCCGGTATGGTGCGGGGGAATGCTCGAGTCGGGAGTAGGCAGGGCCCACAACATCGCCATCACGACGCTGCCAAACTTTATTTTGCCTGGTGATACGGCCGCTTCTTCCCGCTATTGGCAGCAGGACATTATTGATCCGGAGGTAACGGTCGATAACGGGGTGATTACGGTTCCGGATGCACCGGGAATCGGATATGAACCCAACCGTGATCGCATACGCGAGAGAACATTATACAGCAAGTTATATAAAATGTAGTCCCATACGCGAACCGGTGAGAGCCTGATCTTTTCCGTCATCCAACGGGAGATCAGGCTATTTTAGTATATAAGAATTACATACCCCCAACCCATTTTGGTGGTCAAGGAGGAATAACATGAGCCAGCCATTCATTCGCACGTTAAATCTCAAAAACTATACACATGGGACCAAACAGGAGCGGATACAGTTTGCGAAGGAATTCTATGATGGCCTGCAGGAGATCGGATTCATTATTCTGGAGGGACATGGAGTTGACCCCAATTTAATTGACAAAAACTATGAGCTGTGGCAAAAACTTTTCGCGCTGGACACGGAAACAAAGCAAAAGTATGAGGGGATCGAAGGCGGTGCTCGCGGATACACGGGCTTTGGTAAAGAGCACGCGAAGAATCGTAAGGTCGGAGATTTAAAGGAATTCTGGCATGTCGGTCAAGAACTGCCTGTTGGACATCCGCTTACAGCTGAATATCCTGCCAATGTGTGGCCACAAGAGCTTCCGGAATTGAGAAAGCATGCACTCAGCTTTTATCGTGAGTTGGAGCGCGTTGCTCGAAACATGCTGGAAGCCCTGGCACTTCACATGGACCTCCGTCTGGACTTTTTCTCTGACATGATCAAGGACGGAAACAGCGTTCTTCGGGCGATTCACTATCCGCCGCTGGATTCTTCGATGCACCCGGATGCCATTCGAGCGGCCGAGCATGAAGATATCAACCTGATCACTCTGCTGGTAGAGTCCACAGCTTCCGGACTTGAACTCCTTACCCGTGAAGGGGAGTGGATGCCTGTCATCGCGAAAAAAGGGCAAATTATCGTGGATGCCGGCGACATGCTGTCCCGGATTACGAACGAAGTCATTCCGGCAACGACTCATCGGGTTGTGAATCCGAAAGGGGAAAACACTTCACGCTACTCCATGCCTTTTTTCGTACATCCATACAGCAGTTGCTTGCTTGAAACCATCCCCTCCTGTGTAACGGAAGAGAACCCTGAAAAATATCCTCCCATTACAGCGGGTGACTTCCTCTACGAGCGTCTTGTCGAAATTGGTTTGATCAAAAAATAAATGAAAAAGGCAAAAACTCCCGTTGATTCGAACGCAACGGGAGTTTTTTTGTTTCCCTTGGAAAAAGCCTGTAAAAAGCGATGCGCTCGTCACTACAGAGCCTGCCATTGTACGCTGGTTGCTAATCGTTACCGCAATGGTGTTTCTTGCCTTGTTTTTAATCGTTCCGCTTGCCGCCGTCTTTGCCGAAGCTTTCACACAAGGCTGGACGGCGTATGTTTCGGCTATACGGGAACCGGATGCATGGGCTGCGATAAAATTGACGATTTTGACAGCTGGCATCGCGGTTCCATTGAATACGTTGTTTGGGATTGCGGCAGCCTGGGCGATTGTGAAATACCAGTTCTACGGGAAGAACTTGTTGATTACGCTGATTGATCTCCCATTTGCCGTTTCACCTGTCATTTCGGGACTGATTTTTGTGCTGCTGTTTGGTTCCCAAGGACTCGCGAACGGTACCAGGAATTGAGAGTGCAACCGAATGAGACCGTATTTGTTCGTCCGCGTGTTGTGAAAGTTTTTCCCTCGGAAAAAGAGCAGGCCGGCGCAGAAAAAGGTACGCTGATGCCCATTCGTATACAGGCCAATAAAAGGTAATATCCCGTTGGGAAGCCGATGTTCTGGGAACATCGGTTTTTTCCATAATTCTGTATTTTGTGGTAAAATTACGTTTGAAACCATACATAAGGTGGTAACTTTATGACTGAGATCAAGACGGATTTGATCGGGGAAAAGAAACAGGAAACCAAACAGATCATTGATTCCATCCTGAAGATACCAAACCATGATAATAACATAGCCATTCGGCAGCTGGTGCTGTACCTCAACAAACTGCTTCGCATCCGGCTCATCACTCCGCCGATTTACGAGCTCATGATCATTTTGCGGGAAGAGAAACCGGTTCTCTATCATGCGGCACGGCTGAAAATCTCGAAAAACAGCCATCTGAACATGCTGTTTAAACTGAATGGCGATCTGAAAGTGGCTGAACAGCGCTTTCAACAGTTTTTTTCTGATTTGTAATCAGGCTTCCTACATGAAAAAAGCAGCCACAAACTTGCTTTCAAGTTTGGGCTGCTTTTCTCTTTTATCCATTCCTTTACCGGTTGTCTACCTTTTCCGGATACAAGTCGTGGTTCATCAGGCGGTACTCTGCCATCTTTTCGTACTTGGTTCCCGGCTTGCCGTAGTTGCAGTACGGATCGATGGAGATTCCGCCGCGCGGAGTGAACTTGCCCCAGACCTCGATGTATTTCGGGTCCATCAGCTTGATGAGGTCATTCATGATGATGTTCACGCAGTCTTCGTGGAAATCGCCGTGGTTGCGGAAGCTGAACAAATACAGCTTCAACGATTTGCTCTCCACCATTTTCTTGTCAGGAATATAGCTGATATAAATGGTGGCGAAGTCCGGCTGACCGGTCATGGGGCAGAGGCTGGTAAATTCCGGACAGTTGAACTTTACGAAATAATCGCGATACGGATGCTTGTTGTCAAATGCTTCGAGCACGCTTGGGTCGTACTCGTAGGAGTATTTGGTGCCTTGGTTGCCCAGCAGCGTGAGCGAGGACAAATCCCGATTTTGATTGTAAGCCATTTATCATTCCCTCATTTCCAAAGAAGTTTGTCAAACGCCCCGTTTGTTGCCCCAGACCAGCGCATGCAGCTGCGGCAGTACCTTGACGTCGTTCATGTCGGCGCAAGCGACGACCCGCTCGATCAGCCATTCGTAACGGGCCAGCAATCGCTCCCGCAGTTCACCGGTGTCAGCTCCAAGGACATCGTCATTTCCCACCTGCAAAAAGAAGGGGATGAACGGATAGCGGAGGTGAACACGGCGTGCGTACCGGAAATCTTCGTCGTCAAACACGACCACTTTGAGGCTCACCTGAGTATTGCTGTTCTTCGCCGTCAGTTTGGCGACCATGTCATCGAGTTGGGCAAAATCGGTCGTCATGCCGGAGCTGGGCGGCTTGGGGGAAAGAGTGACCTCGTCAATCAAAAGCAGCCACTCCTGCCATCTGGTCCCCTGCGTCTCAATCGCTGTGCGAATGTTGTGCTGTTTTAGCAGTTGGACGAGCGACCCGATGTTTGCGATCAGGGCCGGGTTGCCTCCTGAGATGGTGACATGGGAGAAGCGGTCCTGTCCGATACGGCGAAGCTCCTGCCAGATTTCCTCCGGGGTCATCTGCCGGATCTCGTCGCGGGCAGAGCCGTCCCAGGTAAAGGCGGAGTCACACCAACGGCAGCGGTAATCGCAGCCTGCCGTGCGCACAAACATCGTCTTCTGCCCGATCACCATGCCTTCCCCCTGGATGGTGGGGCCGAATATCTCCAGTACCGGGATACTACTCATCGTACATCCACTCCCGTCTGGCTTCCGCATAGCTGGTCGGCGTCTCGTACAGGCGCACGAACTCTACCCGAGCCTGCTGCTGACGATAGTCGTCCGTCTGCAGCTGTCGTTCCATCTGTTCAAAGATCCAGACCACCATGTTCTCCGCGGTCGTGTTCATCGGAGGGAGAGTTTCGTTCAGATAGCGGTGATCCAGGTAGATTTCAATCTGTTCCTTCCAAATCTGTTTGATGTCTCCGAAGTCGATCACGATGCCGATCTCGTTCGGATATCCGCTGATGCCAAACACCACCTTGTAGGTATGGCCGTGCAGGTTCTTGCACTTTCCCTCATAGCAGTGCAGATGGTGTGCCGCGTCGAACGTAAACTCCTTGCTCACCAGCACCCGTTTTTGATGGTATTTCAGCTGTTCTTTCTGAATGTCGTGTCCATATGTTTGCAAACGCTCCACGATGCGAAAGTCGAAGTAGTTTCCCATCAGGCATTCACTCCCTGACGTTCCCGCAGGTAGCTCTCCAGGCCGGCAGCCCGCAGCTTGCAGGCGGGGCATGTCCCGCAACCGTCTCCCTTGATGCCATTGTAGCAGGTGAGCGTTTTTTCCCGTATATAGTCAAAGGCGCCCAACTCGTCCGCCAGCTTCCACGTTTCCGCCTTGTTCAGCCACATCAGCGGAGTGTGGATCACAAATGGAAAATCCATCGCCAGATTGAGTGTGACGTTCAGCGATTTCACAAACACATCGCGGCAGTCGGGGTAGCCGCTGAAATCGGTCTCGCACACGCCGGTAACCAGATGGTGTGCCCCCCGCTGTTTCGCATGGACCGCAGCAAACGACAGGAACAGCAGGTTTCGTCCGTCTACAAAGGTAGTAGGCAGTTCCCCGTCTTTCTGATCGATGGCAATGTCGCTTCGGGTGAGCGCGTTCGGTGCCAGTTGATTCAGCAGGCTCATGTCCAAGATCGTGTGATGGACGCCGATTTCCTCGGCGATCTGTTTCGCGCATTCAATCTCCAGCTTGTGTCGTTGTCCGTAGTCGAAAGTGACCGCTTCCACTTCGGCGAATTGCTTCAAGGCCCAGAACAAGCACGTGGTACTGTCCTGGCCGCCGCTGAAGACGACGACTGCTTTTTCCTGTTTCATGCTCAAGTCTCCTTTGTAATGAAAAAAACAATACCAAGGGTACTGTTTTTCACCTTAGTTTTTTATAGAGGGAGTTCGCGAACCTCTCCCGTGCCGTCGCACGGATTTTCTGGTATTCAGTTGCTGTTCTATTATACTACAGATTGATCGGCTGAATGTGGGAAAAGTTTGGGGGTTCGAGATTTTTTGGCAAATACCGCGGCGTTTTTACACGAGTTGTCGATAGGTTACGGTGGCAAGCGATTTACCTCCTCTATATACTAAAACGTGTTGGATATGTGATGAGGAGGGCGGAAATGGAACAGACAGAATTACGTTCTTCCATTGAATGTTTGCGCTCTGTGATGGTGGAGTCGGCGACTGTAGCGGGAAGCTTCACCCATGAAGAGGTAATTGCAGTTAGTCAACAACTGGATGAATTGATTGTTGCCTATCAAAAGCTTGTTCTGAAAAAACCAAAAAATTGAAACTTTTTTCAACTTTCTCCCGTCTATTATGAATAGTGATAGGCCAAAAGCACCCTACGGGCACCTGGGTGTGGCTTCGCTAAGAAGAAACTCGAAGTAGTTTCGCCACTAAGAAGGGGGAATATGCGTGGATTCAAATCGTGGGTTGGTCTTTTGTATCAGTTGCAAACAGTTGTTGGAATTGGAAAGCGCCTCCTTCGTCTTCAAGACGGGATTTTATATGACGGAGTACCCGTTAGCTCAATGTTCCTGTTGTCAGCAGCAAAAACAGGAGATGGCCTCATGACATTTACAAAGAACGTTCAGCAGCCCTTTCTCATTCAGGAGAAAGGGCTTTTGTAAGGGGAATAAACCGGGACTCGAGCATACATATGGAATGACCGAAATTGCAGGGGAGGGTCATAGTGCGATGACGGACATTCCGGAACAGTATGTGCGGGTCAACCACTTCGGCGTCATATTCACGTTTTTGTTGGCCGTGGTTTTGCAGCAGCCTATGCTGATCGGGCTCTTGTGGCTGATTCAAGTCGTTCATCTGGTCAGCGGCGGACGGGCCAATCTCTTCGTCCTGGTGGCAAAACCGTTTTGGAAAAAGCCGATTAGCTCTGCAGAAGCACAATCGCCAGAATTATTCCGCTTCAACGCATCCATCGCCGTCGCGTTGCAAACCCTGTCAGTCCTGGTGTTTCTCGTCTGGCCGGGCACCGGTTGGGGATACGTCATTTCCGGGGTGCATGCAGTGGCAGCCATTGCGGCATTGGATGGTTACTGCATGGGGTGCTTTTTGTATTACCAATGGAAACAGCGGCAAAGAAAATAGGGTGTTGAGGTGGGGCAGCTTCGTCCAGGCGATCTGGACGGGGCTGTTTCTGCCCATGCCCTGGCAGTTGGCGGCGGGAATTCTCCCGACGTATTGGCCGGCTAAACTCCTTCTGTCAGGTCAGGGGGAAGGGGTGGGTCTGCTGGCGGCCGCTGGTCTTGCGATTCACGCTGCCTTTATCGTGTTTTTCTACCGGAGGTTTACGGCAAGGGTGGAATAATCGAAGTTCGAAATCCCTTTTTTGAATTTTACCGCTACCCCGGAATGAAATCCCCCATGTGCTTGATAAATCGAAGCACTCCTCTACATGCAGCCCGAATCATTGCCCATCCCATTTCAAAAAGAATTTCGAAGAGAAAGTCCAGTAAGGGGTTATCCCAAATCGTTTTCGATTTTTTTCGTTTCTTCTCCATAGGAAAGCCTCATTTCACTGTGCGTCTTATGTCTGAATCGATTATACGGGAACGATCAGCCCGGGTTTCATGTAATAAATGGTTGTCCACTTTTTCCTACCAAAAGTCAGAATTTACCCATTATACTGAATATATGTATAATGTGAGAAAATGGGTTGGGAGGAATGGACATGGGCGAGATTCAGCGGGCGAGGCGAAATACGCTCGGCGATATACTGCGGAGGAGCAGGGGACGCTTTCCGGACAAAATGGCTCTCCGATTTGAAGACGAGGTATTTACCTATGAACAGTTTGACACGATCGTAAACCAGGCGGCGCAAGCCATCTTGTCCAGAGGATTGCAAAAAGGGGAGAGGGCGGCGGTGCTGTCCCGCAATTCCATGGATTTTGCCATCCTCAACTTCGCCCTGGCCAAGGCTGGGGTCATTATGGTTCCGATCAATTACATGCTGAATACGGATGATGCGGCGTTTATTCTGGGCCACGCGGAAGTGAGCGCCTGCTTTGCGTCACCCGAGTTTTTGCCGATGGCCGATCAAGCCATACGGACATCCGGCTGCGCCCCCCGCTTGCTCTCTATCATCTCCCGACCCTCCATACAGGTAGGTGAGTGGCTGCCATTCAGAGAAATGATTCAACATAGCGATCAAACAGAGCCTCTTGTGGACATCGCCGATGATGATGTCGTGCAAATTCTTTATACGAGCGGAACAGAGTCCAAGCCCAAAGGGGTCATGCTGACTCACAAAAACGTCATTTCGGAATATGTCAGCACCATCATTGACGGCGGTATGACCGAAGACGATGTGGCGGTGCATGCGCTGCCCCTGTTTCACTGCGCACAGCTTCACTGTTTTCTCGGACCGTACATCTACCTGGGCGGGAGCGGCATTATTTTGGAACAGGCCTCACCCGGCCTCATGCTGGAGACGGTGGAAACGTTTCGGGCTACCCAGCTGTTCTGCCCGCCGACGGTCTGGATTGCCCTGCTGAGGTCGCCGGAGTTTGCCGCCCGTGATCTGTCTTCGTTGAAAAAATGCTACTACGGCGCAGCCATAATGCCGGTTGAGATATTGAAAGAGTTGAATCAACGTCTTCCCCATGCGCAGTTCTATAATTTTTACGGCCAGACGGAAGTGGCTCCGTTGGCGACAGTATTGAAACCCGAAGATCAATTGCGGAAAGCGGGCTCTGCGGGGAAACCGTCGCTGAACGTGGAGACCAAAATCGTGGACGACGACGGAAACGAAGTGCCTCGAGGTACCATCGGAGAAATCGTACACAGGACGAGTCATGCCATGCTCGGGTATTTCCGGGACGAGGAGAAGACGCTGGCCGCTTTCCGCGGGGGATGGTTTCACAGCGGAGACCTGGGTGTCATGGATGAGCAAGGATACATTGCCGTCGTAGACCGGAAAAAAGACATGATCAAAACCGGGGGAGAAAATGTCGCCAGCCGGGAAGTGGAGGAGATGATCTACCAACACCCGAAAGTCTCGGAGGTAGCTGTGATTGGCGTGCCCCATCCGTACTGGATCGAGGCCGTTACCGCCGTCGTGGTGCCCAAGGCGGGTGTGAGGCTGGCAGCTGACGAAATCCTTTCCTTTTGCAAAGAGAGGCTCTCTTCGTACAAGGCGCCCAAATACGTGGTCATTGCCGAGAATTTACCAAGGAACCCAAGCGGCAAGATTTTGAAACGGGAGCTGCGGGTTCGTTACGAGTTGCTGGCGAAGGCTGATTCTCTGGAAACGTAACGAGAATGGAGGAACCATCCTATGCAATATCCGCTTTCACCCGATGTTAAACCGGAATTTTGCACGACGGGTTCGTTCATGCGGTTGCCGTCCAGCCGCGATAACGCAAAGATCGCGATCGTCGGATTGCCCTTTGATACAGCGGCTTCGTTCCGTGTCGGGGCGCGATTTGCCCCGCAGGCGATCCGGCAGGCTTCGATGCTGTTGTTTCCTTATCATCCAATTCACAAGGTGTATCCCTTTGAGGATACAAATGCAATAGACATCGGCGACGTATCAGTGATTCCGCACAATATCCACCGCAGCTACGAAATCATGCAGGCTTCCATGCTGGATTTGATGAGCAAAGGGATTGTGCCAATCGGACTGGGTGGAGACCACTCCGTCACGCTGGCCACGCTTCGCGCCGCAGCCAAAGTGTACGGTCCGGTCGCGCTGATCCAATTCGATTCCCACACGGATACCTGGGACACCTACTACGATGAGAAGTACTGGCACGGCTCGCCTTTCATCCGCGCCCACGAAGAAGGACTGCTGCAGCCGGACAAGGTATTTCAAATCGGCATTCGCGGCACCCTGAACCACCCGGGAGACATCGATGCAAGTCTGGAGCTGGGATACAACGTGATCACCACTCCGGAATTGAAGAAGCGGGGCATGGAAGATGTGGTGAATCAGGTAAAGGAGGCCATCGGCGACACCCCTTGCTTTTTCACCTTTGATATCGACTTTGTTGACCCTGCCTTTGCCCCTGGCACCGGGACACCTGAGGTCGGCGGCTTCACCAGCCTGGAGACGCTGGAATTGGTTCGATCGCTTACCGACCTGAATTACATCGGCTTTGATCTGGTGGAAGTGCTCCCGCCTTACGATCCGGCACAAACCACTTCGCTTCTGGCGGCAACCTTGATTCATGACTTTGCCGGTCTTGTTGCGAAAAAAATGGGCAGTGGAACAAAGTAAAGCAATCGATGCTGCTAGAAAAGTGTTCGGGGCCCCAGCCGACACCAGCGTTAGCTAAAGTCGGCTGGGTTTTCTTATGGCAGGGTCGATTCGGGCAGAGGAAAATACAGCAATGGAAAGAAATAATAGGGAAAATGGCGTTGGGAGGAATGTATGGATGAAAGCGATACTGGTTACCGAATTTGGCGGGCCGCATGTAATGAAATATACGGACGTCGATGTCCCCTCAATAAACTCGAAACAAGTGTTAATCCGTGTTGAAACAACAAGCGTCAATTTTGCGGATATCAAATCGCGATATGGGAAAATGGGCGCTGGCAAGCTGCCGTTCATCCCTGGATTGGATGCGGCAGGGATTATTGAGAAGGTGGGATCGGATGTTCATCACTTGAAGGTTGGTCAACGTGTGATTGCTTTTCCTGCGAATGGTTCCTATGCGGATTACATCGTTGCGGATGAAAATCTTACCTTTGCGCTTCCTGACAGCATCGACTTTGATACAGCGGCAGCCTGTCCGATTGTTTCGTTTACTTCCTATAAACTGCTCGCTGATGTAGCAAGGCTGGAACCAGGGGAAACCGTCCTGATTCATGCTGCTGCGGGTGGAATCGGAACGACGGCGATCCAGCTGGCAAAACTCTTAGGAGCAGGTCAAGTAATCGGGACCGTAGGAAATGAGAGCAAAGCAGCGATAGCCCTGGAGGCGGGTGCGGATCATGTCATCTGCTATGAGAAAGAAGACTTTGCAGAGAGGGTAAATGAACTGACGAACGGGGAAGGCGCGAATGTGATTTTAGACTCCATCTCTGGATGGGTATCAGAAAAAAGTCTAAACTGCCTGGCCATGTACGGCCGTTTGGTTCATTTCGGAAATGCAAGTGGAGAAAGTGGTCGTATCAAGACACAAGATCTGCATGCAAGCTGTCGTTCTGTTCTTGGATTCAGTTTGGGAACGACTCGAAGCAAGCGTCCGCATCTCCTGCGTGATACGGCGGAGCGGGTGTTTGGTTACTTGGCCGATGGACGTTTGCAAATAAAGATCAGCAGGCGCTTTGCGCTGGAAGAAGCTGCACAAGCCCACGAATGGGTGGAAAGCAGACAAAGTACGGGAAAAGTCTTGTTGGATGTAAGGAAATAATCTCAATGTGGAATAGAGGAAAGGCGGCCTTCGAAGGGTTTCTTCAAAGGTCGCCTTGCGATTTAGGGAAATTGTCATACATGCTGTGCACTTGTTGCCGCCCCTGCGCAATCTCCGGATGAAACTGAATGACAGCCTGCCGGCGTACGGCTTCCACCTGCCCTATCGCCTGCTGCAGTTTGCTAGGATCACGCAGCGCACCGAGGTCTTCTGCGATGGCGAGTCCCGCCGCCGTTCCCTGTACCATCGCCACTTTTGCGCTTTCAATCCCGGTGATGTTTCCGGCGACATAAAGGCCGGGCAGGGGTGTTTGCATCCGCTCGTTGTGCAGAGGGACATGCCCTCCCAGAGAGGGAAGATAGGCAAACGGACATCCGGCTACCGCCGCCAGCTCGGCCAACGGGCTCAATCCCCCGGCGATACAGACGAAATCGGCGGGAATCACTTGTTCCGTACCCGGGATGGGCTTGCCTTCGCGTGTAATCCGGGCGACTCGCACACCTTCCACCTGAGCCTCACCCACGATCTCCAGGGCAGCAGTACGCAGTTGAAGGGGAACGCCCCACATTTTCACGCCGCTCTTCGGATACAAGCGGAGGCCCAACGCCTGTAAACCGGGCAGTCCCATCAGTTTGCCGCCCAGGCGAAGGAAGGGGGACGGGGCCAAATGCGCGACACGGAGCAGCGACTCCATCACACTGGCGGGATGGCCGGCCTCTGCTGTCACGGGATTTGCGGCGGGCAGCACCATCCGCTCGACATGGACACCAGCCAGCCGAAGCTCCCGGACGATCGCCACAGACAAGATGTTGACGCCAATGACGACACCGCGTGTCCCCACCCGCACCCGCTGGACATTGGTCATCACCTGTGCCGCCCCGATTGACATGACTCCCGGCAGAGTCCAGCCGGGAACGGGAACAGCAGTCTCTGTGGCGCCGGTGGCCAGCAGCAGTACGGGTACGTCAATCGATCCGTCCGTAGTGGAAACGTGCCATCCGTTCGGCGATCGCTCAACGTTGTATACGGAGACACCGCAGTCGATGCGAACACCATGACGGATGGCCTCATCATGCAGCTTCACTGCCTCGTCCAAACCGTTCCACCACGTTCCATCCGGTTCCTGATGCAACTGTCCGAGCAGTCTGCCGCCGGGCTGGTAAAATTCATCTGCCACCCGTACAGACAGCCCCTGATTGGCGCAGGCGACAGCCGCCGACAGGCCTGCCGGTCCGGCTCCTACCACAAGGACATCCGTCATGAGCGATGCCCTCCTTTCTTGAGCGGAGCGGGAAGCACTTCTCCCGCCGTCACTTCCATGCCGTCTTGAACCAGCGTGAGACATGCGCGGAGGCCTGGCACGCCGTTCACCGAAACACGGCACTCAAAGCAGTGGCCGATGTTGCAATAGATCCCTCGTGGCGTGCCTGTCTCTTCGTGCACACGCAGGGTACGGAGGCCGCTTGCCAGCAGGGCGGCGGCAATGGTTTCCCCCTCCAGCGCCTCCATCCACTTCCCTTGAAACCAAAAGGAGAGGGCTTTTCTCGGTTTTGCCCCTCCGAGTACAGGATGATGGTGGATCCTTCCGTTCATTAATTTTTCCCTCCAAGCAGATGGAACGAGATGGGTCGTACCGGCGGCTGATAGCCAAGCGGAACGGCATCCGCAGGGATGGTTCCGGTCGCGTTTTGCATAACGGCCTGAATGAGACTTCGGCAGGTCCGACCGCCGCAACAGCCCATTCCTGCTCTCGTTCTGAGCTTCAGCTCCCGCGCCGAACACTGATGACGGTCCAGGGTCTGGAGCAATTCTCCCAGGGTGACTTCCTCGCACCGACAGATAATCATGTTGGATTCATTCATGGTGACTACCGCCTCCTTTCTGTTGACGCCTTATTCTAGCAAGTACCGTGCCGATCTAGACCATTATGGGATCGGAATGTTCAGCTTGTTCATTTTGTTGTACAGGGTGGCCCGCGAAATCCCCAGCCGTTTCGCTGCGGCCAGTTTGTTCCCTTTTTCCCGTTCGATCGCGCGCAGGATCACGCGCTTCTCGTACTCTTCCAGCTCTTCTTGCAGCGAGACCGGGTCGTCTTGCAACAGAGAAGGGACCGGTTTTGGCTTGCCTTGTAGGGAATGCGGCAGATCCTCCTCCCTGATCACGCCGTCCGAGGCAAAAACGACCAGTCGTTCGATCGTATTGCGCAGTTCGCGAACGTTGCCCGGCCACTCGTGCTGCAGCAGGTTTTGCAGCACGTTTTGCGATATGACGTGGATCGGCCGGTTGTAGCGCAGCGAGAATTCGTACAGAAAGGCGTGGGCCAGCTCGATGGTATCCTCAATCCGCTCCCGCAGCGGAGGAATTTTCAGAGTGACGACGTTCAACCGGTAGTAGAGGTCCTCGCGAAATTTCCCTTCGCGGACGAGGGCTTCCAAGTCTCTGTTCGTCGCGGCTACTATGCGGAAATCCGCTTCGATTTGTCTCGTGCCCCCTACCTGGTAGTACTTCTTGTCCTGCAGCACGCGAAGCAGCTTTACCTGCATGTCCAGGGGCATTTCTCCCACTTCGTCAAGGAACAGCGTGCCGCCCCGGGCCATTTCAATCAACCCCTTTTTTCCTTTCTGGCCTGCGCCGGAAAAGGCTCCTTTTTCGTAGCCAAACAACTCGCTTTCAAACAGCGTCGGCGTAATCGCTCCGCAGTTGATTGCAACAAACGGTGCCCCGTGACCCTCCCGCACGTCGTGGATGGCTTTGGCGAACAGCTCCTTTCCGACGCCGCTTTCTCCCAGAATCAAGACCGTCGCCTGCGTGGAGCGGAGCTTGGTAATCATCGATTTGATCTGCTTGATGGCCAGACTGGTTCCCTTGATGTGTCGAAACGGATCGGGAGACGGGCTCAGCTTTGCCATTTCCTGTTGGAGGTGGTGGACTTTTTTGGTGGCGTTCAACAGTTCCTGATTGAGGCGAACCTGGCTGGTGATGTCCGTTTCAGCCGCAACCGCCCCAATGATTCTGCCGTGAAGAAGGATCGGGTTGGTGTTGATCAGCACAAACAGGTCTTCCCGAGGCTGGTGCTGACGCCGGTAGACCGATTCGCCCGTCTTCAGCGTTTTGAGCGTCTGCAGCATGTCCAGAGGGAAAAAGTCGGTGATCGGCTTGCCTGTCACCTCGTGAGCCTTAAGGGAAAAGATCTGTTCCGCTCCTTCCGTCCAGACCACCACGTTGGCTTGTTCGTCGATGGCGGAGATGGACGCGTCCATGGTCGCAACCATCGTCTCGAAGTAGGCTTCCAGGTGCTCATAGGCAGAAAACACGGCTTGCAGCAGGACAGCCCGGCTGAGGAAACCTTTTGGCACCGTATCCTCGATCAGGATGAACTCATGCTCCCGAAGAAGCGGGATTACAGCAGAGAGGGCCGTCCCCAAAGCGACGGAAACGGTTTTCTTCCAGTATGGCGAGCCGCCACTCTGATTCGGCGGGAGCAAATCGGTGGTCGTAACGAACAAGTCGCCGTTCATACGGGTAAAGACGGGAATGGGGGGATCATAAGACTTGTCAGGCGCGAATAATTCCCAATCTTCTGAATATATGAAGGTTGGATCGATGAAAGTTTCCAGTGGGGGGAGCTTGTGTTTCACAGCCGGTTCACCCTTTTCCGAAAAATGTATGAAAATTTCTGCAATTTCTCGATTATTATACACGGTTTGTTTTCTCTGTAAAAGAGAGTAGACAGTGGTTGCGAAAACAACGCCCTTTTGAAATGGGCGGTAAGAATGCCGCTATCGTACTGCGGGACGCCGATCTGGAAAAAACGGTTCCGATCGTGCTCAGCGGCGCGTTTCGCTCCGCCGGTCAAAAGTGCACGGCCACCGGCAGGATCATCGTCGAACGGGAGGTCTTTCAGCCGTTTCTGGAGCTGCTGCAGGAAGCCGTCCGTACCTGCAAGGTTGGGCCGGCGCTTGACCCGTCCGTCTATCTCGGCCCCGTGGCATCGGAGGATCAGTATCAAAAAGTGAGTGCCTATGCTTCTCTGGCCCAATCGGAAGGGCAGATCGTGGCGGAGAGTGCAGCTTTTCCGGCAGAGGGTGAGGGCTACTACATCAAACCGCTGGTGGTTTCAGGCGTAAGCGCCCAACATGCGCTGGTACAGGAGGAAATTTTCGGGCCGATGGCCGTGCTGCTGGAAGCGTCCGATTTTGACGAGGCGATCCAGCTTTGCAACCAGACGGTGTACGGTCTCAGCGCCTCCCTTTTTACCCGTGACTTGTCAAAGGCGCACCGTTTTCTCGACGAGGCGCAGGCTGGCATGGTCCGGGTCAATCAGGAAACGGCCGGGGTCGAATACCAGGCGCCGTTTGGCGGGATGAAGCTGTCCAGTTCCCATACCCGGGAGCAGGGGCAAGCTGCGCTTGATTTCTACAGTGCCGTCAAAACGTGCGCGATCAGGCACACGCTGTGACCGGGAGGAGGACCGGATGAAAATCAAACAGCTGTATACCACGATAGACGCACACGCCGGCGGGGAGCCCCTGCGCATTGTCACGGGCGGGATTCCGCCGCTGAAGGGAGACACCATTCTGGAGAAGCGGGCGTACTTTCGTGAGCACTTTGACCGGATTCGCCGAGTCCTGATGCACGAGCCGCGCGGCCATCACGGGATGTACGGCTGCATCATGACGCCGCCGGTCAGTCCCGACGCTGATTTTGGCGTCCTGTTCATGCACAATGAGGGGCTAAGCACGATGTGCGGGCACGGCATCATCGCCGTCGTGACGGCGGCTATTGAAACCGGGTATGTGCAGGCGCAGGAAGAGCGGCAGCGCGTCGTCATTGACAGCCCTGCAGGAAAAATCATTGCGCACGCGGTTTGCAAAGGGGCGGAGGTAAAGGCCGTTTCCTTTGAAAACGTCCCCTCGTTCGTGTATGCGAAGGACGTTCCCGTTTCTCTTGACGGCAGGGAATTCTCTGTCGACATTGCCTTCGGGGGAGCCTTTTACGCGGTAGTCGAGGCGAAAGATCTGGGCGTGTCGGCAGAGATCGAACAGTTGGCTGCGCTTCAGAGATGGGGGAAGGCGATCAAGGAACAAGTGGAAGCCCGCGTGACCGTGCGTCATCCGTTGGAGCCGGAGCTGGCCGGCATTTACGGTGTCATCATTTCCGACGAGCCAAAAAAGACCAGCTCCCATTTGCGCAACGTTACCGTCTTCGGCGACGAACAGATTGACCGCTCGCCGTGCGGTACGGGTACGGCCGCGCGTATGGCTGTGCTTCATCAGCGAGGGCTGCTGGCAATCGGAGAGCGGTTCGTGCACGAAGGAATTGTCGGCAGCCAGTTCATCGGCACTGTGATCGGGACAACCAAAGTGGGGCAATTTGACGCCGTCCTGCCGACGATTGAGGGCAAAGCCTTCCTGACCGGCCTGCACCAGTTTGTGGTCGATCCGACCGATCCGCTGGCGGGGGGATTCTTGCTGGGTTAACAGGGTCTTTCGGGGGAAAAGCCGTGTTCACATTGTGGACATCGGCTTTTTTTAGTGTATAAGCGTACTATGTCAATTAGTTTTTTCGCCCTTTTTGAGAATGGCAAACACACCTAACGTAATTT
>NZ_JBIYSM020000051.1:0-25628 GCF_044759095.2 Brevibacillus soli | reverse complement strand
CAGGTACTTCTTTTTTCCGTAGTCGCTGGGGATTTTCCTTTGTTTAAGGACATTATTTCATACACCAGAATTTATAAATTTGGACATCCCATACAGCCGCTAGAAAAGTGTTCGGGGCCCCGCCCGGCGAAGCGTTAGCTAATGCCGGGTGGGTTTTCTTACCTTATTCACCGCGCTGTTTGGAGCGCGTTTTCTCTTTGCTGATGGTATTGGAAGCACGAGTCTGGGAAGGGTTTTCCTTTTGTCCCATTTCATTTTTAACGCCGTTTTGATTGGACAATGCATCCACCTCTTTCCTGTATCGGATGTTTCTGCATGGGTTAGCATTCCCCGGTGAAAAAAGTTCTATGAAAAGTGGAGCATTCAGGGAAAAGTGTGATACCATCGGAAGGGTGTGCACGATTTGCATGACAATGATGTCGGAGTGAGAGAAATGAACATCCTGACAGCGGAACAACTAAGCAAAAGCGTAGGAGAAAAAGTTCTGTTTGACCAGATCTCCTTTCATATTGCAGAACAACAGCGGATCGGTCTGATCGGTGTCAACGGGACGGGGAAATCGACGCTGCTCAAGATTGTGGCCGGGATCGAACAGCCGGACAGCGGCAAGGTGATTCACGCCAACCGCTTTCACGTCGAGTATTTGCCGCAGCAGCCAGAATTTCTTGACGATTCCACCGTTCTGGAACAGGTTTTCTACGGCGACTCTCCTTTGATGCATCTGCTGCGTGAGTACGAGCAGGCACTCGCCGATCTGCAGTGTAAGCCCGACGATACCAAAAAGCAGGAGCGCCTGTTTGCCCTGCAAAACCGGATGGATGCGGCAGATGCCTGGGAGGCGAGCACACAGGCGAAAGCCGTTCTGACCCGACTGGGCATTCGCGACTATACCCGGCCGGTCGGTCAGTTGTCCGGCGGGCAGCGTAAACGAGTGGCAATGGCACGGGCGCTGATTCAACCAGCAGACTTGCTGATTCTTGACGAGCCAACCAACCACCTTGATCATGAAACAGTGGAATGGCTGGAGGAGTTTTTGTCGCGGTACAAAGGAGCCCTGCTGCTCGTGACCCACGACCGCTACTTTTTGGATCGGGTGACAAACCGCATTTTCGAGCTGGATCGCGGCAAGTTGTACAGCTACGAAGGCAACTATGGTGCATTCCTGGAGAAAAAGGCGGAGCGGGAGGAGAACGAGGCTGCCTCTGAAAGCAAGCGGCAAAACCTGCTCAGGCGAGAGTTGGCCTGGCTGCGCCGCGGGGCCAAAGCCCGCACCACCAAACAGAAGGCTCGCGTCCAGCGAGCGGAGGAACTGCGCGACCGCAAAGTGGAGGGGCCGGCGGAAAAGCTGGACATTGCTCTTTCAGGAAGCCGTCTCGGAAAAAAGGTGTTGGAGTTGGAGCGCGTGAGCAAGCACTTTGGCGAACGCACACTCATTTACGACTTCAGCTATATCGTGCAACCGGGGGACCGGGTGGGCATTATCGGACCAAACGGCAGCGGAAAATCCACCCTGCTAAACATCTTGGCCGGACGCATCCAGCCGGACAGCGGCACAATCGAGACAGGACCGACAGTAAAACTGGCTTATTACACGCAGGAGAGCGTGGATATGAACGAGTCGCTGCGCGTAATCGATTATGTCAAGGAAGCGGCGGAAGTGATCCGCACCAGTGACGGCCATGTGATCACCGCTGCGCAGATGCTGGAACGCTTTCTTTTTCCTCCCGCGCTGCAGTGGGCGCCGATTTCCAAGCTGTCAGGCGGTGAAAAGCGGCGACTATACCTGCTGCGCACCCTGATGGGAGAGCCCAATGTGCTGTTATTGGATGAGCCGACCAACGATCTGGACATCCAGACGCTTTCCATCCTGGAAGATTACCTGGAGCAGTTTCCGGGTGCGGTCATTGTTGTCTCTCATGACCGATACTTCCTCGATAGGACAGTCGATGAACTGTTGGCATTTGAAGGGAACGGGTTGATTCGGGAGTTCACCGGAAACTATTCCGAATACCTGGAGACAAGACGTGAAGAACTGGCCCGGGAGGAAACCGAGAAACAAAAAAACGAAGCCGACTCTTCCGCAACCCGCTCGCCTGGCAGGGGCGGAAACCGTACGCGCAAACTGAGCTACAAGGATCAGAAAGAATGGGAAGAGATCGAAGGGAAAATTGCCGCCCTTGAAGAGCGGAGCGCGCGGTTAAAAACGGAAATTGCCGAGGCGGGCAGCAACTTTGAGAAGGCACAAAAATTGTTCGCGGAAGAACAGCAGGTGTCTGCCGAGCTGGAACAAGCCATTGAGCGCTGGGCTGAGCTGTCCGCCCTGATCGAAGAGATCGAGGCTGGCAAATAACCTGAACGTCTGATACGATATTCTTTTAGAGAAATGGAAAAAGGCAGGTATTCAGATGATTAGTACAAATAATGTGACGCTGCGCTACGGCAAACGCGTCCTGTTTGAAGACGTTACGATCAAGTTTACGCCAGGCAACTGTTACGGCCTGATCGGGGCGAACGGTGCCGGCAAATCCACGTTTCTGAAAATCCTCTCCGGAGAAATCGAACCGACAAGCGGCCACGTTTCCATCACGCCGGGCGAACGGATCGCGGTGTTGAAGCAAAACCACTTTGAATTTGACGAAGTGGAGGTGCTGAAGACGGTCATCATGGGTCACAAGCGCCTCTATGACATCATGGAAGAGAAAAATGCGCTCTACATGAAGCCGGATTTCACCGAAGAGGACGGCATGCGGGCATCGCAGCTGGAAGGCGAGTTTGAAGAGCTGAACGGCTGGATGGCAGAGGCGGATGCAGCTGAACTGCTGAACGGTCTGGGCATTCCGACAGAGCTTCACGACAAAAAAATGAAGGACCTTGGCGGAAACGAAAAAGTGCGCGTGCTGCTCGCGCAAGCCCTGTTCGGCAACCCGCATATCCTGCTGCTCGACGAGCCGACCAACCACCTGGATCTTGAATCGATCCGCTGGCTGGAGAACTTCCTGGCGGAATACGAGAACACCGTCATCGTCGTGTCCCACGACCGTCACTTCCTGAACAAGGTGTGTACGCATATTGCTGACATTGACTTCGGCAAAATTCAGCTGTACGTGGGCAACTACGACTTCTGGTACGAGTCCAGCCAACTGGCGCTCAAACTGGCGCGAGAGCAGAACAAGAAAAAAGAAGAGAAGATCAAGGAGCTGCAGGAGTTTATTGCCCGGTTCAGCGCGAATGCCTCCAAGTCAAAGCAGGCTACCTCTCGGAAAAAGCTCCTCGACAAGATTTCACTGGAGGACATCAAGCCGTCCAACCGCCGCTATCCGTTCATCAACTTCAAGCCGGAGCGGGAAGCAGGCAAGAACTTGCTGTTGATCGAAGGATTGAGCAAGACAATCGACGGAGAGAAGCTGTTTGAGAATCTGTCCCTGTCGGTCAACAAAGGCGATAAGATTGCCTTTGTAGGGCCAAACGAGCTGGCGAAAACAACCTTGTTCCGCATCCTGATGGGCGAATTGGAAGCGGACAGCGGGACTTTCGAATGGGGGGTAACGACGTCGCGGGCGTACTTCCCGAAAGACAACTCCCGTTATTTCGATGGGGTTGACCTCAGTTTGGTAGATTGGCTGCGCCAGTTCTCCAAGGAGCAGGATGAGACCTTTATCCGCAGCTATCTGGGGCGGATGCTGTTCTCCGGAGACGAATCCCTGAAGAAGGCCAACGTCCTGTCCGGAGGAGAGAAGGTACGCTGCATGCTGGCCAAGATGATGCTGTCCCAGTCCAACGTATTGATTCTCGACGAGCCAACCAACCACCTGGATCTGGAATCGATCACGGCTTTGAACAATGGCTTGATTGATTTTGAAGGAACGATTCTGTTCGTCTCCCACGACCACCAGTTCGTCCAGACGATTGCCAACCGGATCATCGAGATTACGCCGAAAGGGATCATTGACAAGATGATGACCTACGATGAGTATCTCGAAAGTGAAGACGTACAGCGCCAGCGCCAGGAACATTATGCCCAGTCGTAACATGACAGCTGCCGTGAAAACCTGGGGGACTGCTCTTGCCTATCTGGCTGTGCTGTCCCTCTCGTTCCATTACAAGGAGCCGATACTCCATTGGCTGCAAACCGGGGAAATGGATGACATTCCATTGATGGTCCTTGTCACCGCTTTCCTCGGCATGGTGCCGATTATTCCCTTCGGAGTGGCGGCTGGGGCCATGGGAGCAAAGTTCGGATTATTCTGGGGGAGCGTCATCAGCGTCATCGGTTCTGTACTGGCTGCTGTCCTGATGTTTGGGCTGGTTCGTTATCTGTTTGCCGAGCAGGGACGGGCGTATCTTTCCCGTTTCCAGCAAATGGACAGGTTTACCCGGATGGTGGAAGACAATGCCTTTGCCGCGGTATTTACAGCCCGCCTGATCCCGATCGTGCCGGCTCTTGCCGTCAATGTCTATGCCGCGTTGAGCCGTATGGCGCTGCTGCCGTATGTGCTTGCAACCTTGTTAGGCAAAGTGCCGACGATGCTGATGTTTGCTTTTGTTGGAGACCGGTTGTTTACCAATTGGCTCCACTCTCTGGCTGCGGTGCTGATTTACGCAGGTGTGATAGCGGCAGTGCTTGCGCTTCTTCGCAAACGGAGACGCCCAGGTATTGATCAATGAAGAAACCCTTGGCATTTTGAGGATGCCAAGGGTTTTCTAGTTGTATAAGAATTTATAAATTTGGACTTCCCATACAGCCGCTAGAAAAGTGTTCGGGGCCCCGCCCGGCGAAGAAAGGGACCCCACTCGGCTCAGCGATAGCTAACGCCGAGTGGGTTGAGGATTGCTAATGCCGGGTGGGTTATCTTGATTCTCCAGCAGCTCGACCTTCTGAAAAAACGAGTCGTTGTTTGCGAAAACGACTCGCTCTTTGCGAGGGATGGTGAAGTAGACGACGATGTACTGTTCGTCGGCGTATTCAATCATGCCCCGCTTTTTGGGGCCTTCTCTCATCCGTACCTTCTTCCCGATGTACTCCTGCATTCCCATTCCCTCCCAGTCATGGACACTTTTTGTCATTGTAGCAGACAGGATGAAATTAGACGAGGAGCTGTACCGAGAGAGCGATGCGAAATAACAGTTGATCGTTCCCGTTTTCAGGGTTCAATCCGGTCATCTCACGGATTAGCTGCAGGCGGTATTTTATTGTGTTTTTGTGGACAAAAAGCTGTTCTGCCGTGTCAGCGTAGTTTGCGTTGGTTTCCAAAAAGGTTTTTAGCGTCTGCAGCAGCTGACCGTTTCGTTCCCTGTCGTACTGCATGATACTGCCCAGACACTCGTTGGCCAATGCGCCTGCTTCCTCTTCCGGATGGCTGGAGTAAAGAATGCGTTCCAGATTCAAGTCGGAAAAGAACTTGAGACGAAACGCCTGGTTCGGAGGGGCTTCGTCCGTCCCATTTGCATTTGTCGCCGCCTTGAGGCTGAGAGCGGCTTCCCTGTAGCTTTTGGAGATGCCGTCCAGGCGGGGATAGAACCGTCCCACTCCCGCAAAGAAGGGGCCTTTCTTTGTACGTCGGAGCAGGTCGATCAGCCTTTTCATCCATTCCTGCGAATAGGGAGGGGCAGCTTCTTTCGGAAGCAGCAGGAGAATGCGGTTTTTTCGGTCCAGGCCGCTGAGGATCGCTTTTTCAAGAGGTGAAAGATTCGCTTGCAGATAGTCCAGCAGGGACAGTTTGTCTTTCCAGACCTGAACGTCACCGACAGTCTGACTCTGGTAATCGATAAGGACGGCCACATAGTCATCGCCTAGCGTCCATCCGACTTCTTCCGCTTTTCGACGCAGGGTGTCCCGCGCACCCAACTGGCCGTCCGCCAGTGTATCCAAAAAGTCATTGCGAAACCGCTGATACGTGGCGGAAATCGTTTTTTGCCGCTGAATTTCCAGAGAGATCAGAGCAGCAGCCTGTTCGATCGCAACCTTTTCCCAAGGGTGCAGTTCCCGACAGACGTTCCATAGGAGAATCGCGCCTTCCTTGGAATTTTCGCTGACCAGCCAGCGAATCACATGCCTGTCCTGATGTCTGGGCATCACCTGTTCGCCGTTCTTGGGAATCGGTTTGGAAAAGATCTCATCGATCTGTTCTTTACTCAAATAGGAAGCGGGGGCGTCGAATTGTTCTCCCGTGCAGCGCAGATGGATCGTCACGGGAACCTGGATCACCCGGTGCAAAAGCAGTGCGAGTTCTTCCAGATTTCCGCAGTTGGTAAGATGCCGATGAAACTGCTCATAGATGGAGTGCGTAAGGTCCAAGGCCAGCCTTTGTTTATTGTTGATATGGGTTACGACTGGTACGATGACATCCGACCAGGCCTTGTCCATCGGAAAGGAGAGGATGGGGATCTGTTTTCGGGTGGCGTAAGAAATCACTTCCTGCGGCAGGCTGGTGACGTACCTTCCCAGCTTGATGGCGAAACCGGGAGCCCCTTTTTCAACCAGGGCATCAATGAATGGCAGGAGCCCTTTGGCCGCGTCCATCCGATTGGCGACAAACGGATAGCCAGTGGTCAGGACGAACTCTTTGTCTCTCAACCACTTGTACCCATCCGGAGAGTCAAACGAGGTAATGCCACAAAGTTGGTTCGTCAGAAAGTCTTCGCCTGCCAGCACTGCAGAATGGTTGAGACCAGCTACCTGAATCATCTCGGAAACGGTAATCATGCCATTCCTCCCAAACATTTATCAATTTGTACAAAAATGCGGGGAAATTGCTGGTTACATGGACAAAGGAAAAGAGGGAATCTTTTGATAATTATACAATACAATGTTCCAGGCTTGTCCAAAAAAACGACGGGCTGGCCGAAAAAAAGGAGGGTAGCGCATGAAAACAAGGATCGTACTCGGGTTGGTTCCTTTTATCGGAATGTTGGGAGGTGTACCGTTTGTCAACCAGGTGGAACCGTATGTACTGGGAATGCCTTTCGTGCTCTTTTGGATCGTGCTTTGGGTCGTTCTCACATCCGTGATGATGGCGGTCATCAACAGACTGGATCCTGCGAGCCGGGAGGGTGACGGCAAATGAACGCAGCGCTTCTCATCATCTTTGCTTTTTTGGCTCTGTCCCTGTTCTTCGGCATTTTGGCCCAAAAAGGAAAAGACATGAACATGGAGCAGTGGACGGTTGGCGGCCGCGGTTTTGGTACGGTATTCATCTTCCTGCTGGTCGCCGGGGAAATTTACACGACCTTCACGTTCCTGGGCGGCAGCGGTTGGGCCTACTCCAAGGGGGCACCCTCGTACTACGTCCTCTCTTACATTGCTCTTGCCTACGTCCTCTCGTATTGGCTGCTTCCGCCGATCTGGCGTTATGCCAAAGAACACAGACTTGTCTCTCAATCCGATTTCTTTGTGGCCAAATACCAGAGCCCGTATTTGGGCATTCTCGTCTCCATTGTCGGGGTGTTGGCGATCATTCCGTATCTCGTCCTGCAGTTTAAAGGGCTGGGCATCATCGTGTCGGAAGCGTCATACGGCTCCATCTCGCCAACGGCAGCGGTCTGGATCGGAGTTGTCTCTGTCACCATTTACGTGATGATATCCGGCATCCACGGTTCGGCCTGGACTGCCGTCATCAAAGACATCATGATCTTCTTCATTGTGGTGTTCCTCGGACTTTACCTTCCCTTCCACTACTACGGCGGCATTCAGCCCATGTTTGAAGCGGTCAATGCAGCCAAACCTGATTTTCTGACGTTTCCCGATGAAGGATTAAGTGTATCGTGGTACATCTCCACCGTCCTCCTGACCGTTCTCGGTTTCTACATGTGGCCGCATACCTTTGGCTCCGTGTATTCGGCCAAAAATGAAAACGTTTTCCGCAAAAACACCATTGTGCTCCCACTCTATACGCTCATGCTCCTGTTCGTCTTCTTTGTCGGATTTACCGCGATTCTGCAGGTGCCCGGTTTGAAGGGAGCGGAAGGGGACCTGTCCCTGTTGAGGCTCTCCATCGCAACGTTTGACCCCTGGATGGTGGGATTGATCGGTGCAGCGGGTCTGTTGACCGCGCTTGTACCCGGCTCCATGCTGCTGATGACGGCATCAACCCTTTTGGCCAAGAACGTCATCAAGGTATTTACACCTGCGGCGACGGACAAGCAGGTAGCCATCAACGCGAAAGCGCTCGTCCCCGTAATCTCTTTGATTTCGCTTTACTTTACCATCAGCGGGGGAGATACGCTTGTTACTCTGCTCTTGATGGGCTACAGTCTGGTGACACAACTGTTCCCGGCATTGTTTTTCAGCCTGCTGCCGCGCCCCATCGTAAACAAGTACGGCGCCTTTGCCGGAATCACGGTCGGGGTTTTGACGGTGGCGTATGTGACGGTTACCAAAGCCACGATCGGGACGTTATTTCCTGCGTTGCCGCCATTCCTCAAGGATCTCAATGTCGGGATCGTCGCCATGCTGGTCAACATCGTCGTGATGGTCGCCGTCAGTATGGCGACAAGGAATAGGATGCAGGCTCCGCAGGTCAATCAAACCAAACATGCAGTGTGAGGAGGAAACAGAATGGCAGACAACGTTTTTCTCAATGCGCAGGTCATTACCGTAGACGAGTGCAACCGTGTGGCAGAAGCCGTAGCAGTGCAGGGCAATCGCATTGTAGCCGTGGTCAGCAACGAGGAGATTCGCCGTTTTATCAGGCCGCAGACGACCGTTTACGACCTGAGCGGCAAAAGCCTGCTGCCCGGCATTGTCGACTCCCACCTGCACATGACCATCTATGGAACCAACAAGCTGGGAGTAAACGGAAAGGCAGCCCACCTGCAGACCATCGACGATCTGCTGGCAGAACTGCGGGCAAAAGCGCAGCAAACTCCCAAAGGCGAATGGGTGCGGGCGTGGGGAGTTGACGAAAATCGCATAGCAGAGAAACGCTTCCCCACTCGCTGGGAGTTGGATCAGGTCTCGACCGAACACCCCATTTTCGTCATGCGGACGTGCGCCCATCACTCGGCAGTAAACAGCAGAGCCTTGGAGCGAGCCGGGTTTGACGAACACACCCCGGATCCTCAGGGCGGCAGAATCGACCGCGACGAGAATGGAGTACCCACAGGTTTTCTCGTTGAGACGGCCCACATGCAAATGTTTGAGGTGGCGGGTTTTAGCGAGGAGGAGTATAGAAAAGCGTTGAAGCTTGCGTCCGACGATTTTGTGGCGAAAGGCATTACCAGCATACACGATGCGGGCGGATACGGGCCGGACAATTTGCGGGCCATGCAAAAGGCAGTGCAGGCCGGGGATGTGAAGGTTCGCATCTATGCCATGATTTGCGCGCTCAACCAATCGGATGAGTTCGTACGCAAGATGATGGAGGCAGGGATCGTAACGGGTCTTGGTGACGAGTGGTTTCGCATCGGGCCTGCCAAGGTCTTTACGGATGGTGCCAGCATTGCGCCGACGATGGCCATGCGGGAACCGTTCGACAGCCGTCCAAACGATTGCGGGATTCTCTACTACACGCAGGAAGAGCTGAATAACATTTTAGGAGAAGCCCATGCAAAAGGGTTCCAGATTACCGCCCACGCTCAGGGTGATCGGGCGATCGAGATGCTTTTGACCTGCTTTGAAGAGGCGCTCTCCAAGCACCCGCGAACCAACCACCGTCATCGCATCGAGCATGCGGGCGTCTCCATGCCCGATCTGATTGAACGCATGACCAGCCTTGGCATCGTCCCCATTCCCAATCCGCCGTTTTTCTACGAGTTCGGGGACGGTTACGTAAAAAACATCGGCAAGAGAGTAAACCACATGTTCCCCGTCCGTGACTTCCTCGACAACGGCATCATTGCCGCAGCAGCTTCAGACAGTCCGGTTACCGATCACAATCCGCTGCTCGGCATCCACGCTGCGGTTAATCGAAAAAGCAAGTCCGGTCAGGAGGTGGGCGCCATTCAGCGGGTAAGCGTGATGGAGGCGATCCGGCTGTACACCTGGAACGGTGCCTACGCCAGTTTTGAAGAGGACATAAAAGGCAGCATTGAGCCGGGCAAGCTGGCCGATCTGGTCGTGCTGAATGATCGCATTTTGGACGTTTCTGCGGAATGCCTGAAAGACTTGTATGTGGAAATGACGTTCATTGATGGAAAGGTCGTCTATCAAAAACAGCCCGAGGAGGTTATCGAGACGTGAATGCGCAGACAAGACAGCTGAACATCAACCAGGAACGATTGAAACATCGTGTGGAAGCCCTCTCCCAGATCGGCAAAATATCTGAAACCGGTGTTTGTCGTCTGGCCCTGTCCCGGGAAGATCGGGAAGCGGTTGATCTGGTAAAGTTATGGATGGAGGAATCAGGGATGACAGCCCGGATCGATCACTTCGGGAATCTGATCGGCCGCCTAGACGGTAAAAATCCTGACGCCCCCATCCTGATGATCGGCTCTCACATCGATTCCCAGCCGTACGGTGGCCGTTTTGACGGCGTGATCGGAGTACTGGGCGGAATTGAAGCCGTTCAAACCCTGGCGGAACAAAACGTGCTGCCGGACCATCCAATAGAAGTGGTCGCCTTCTGCGACGAAGAGGGCTGCCGTTTTCAAAAAGGGTTGTTCGGTTCAAGGGGAATTCTCGGCAAACTGGAGCCGGGCGAACTGGAGCGGACGGATAAGAACGGCGTGACGAGAAGACAAGCGCTGATTGATTTTGGCTGCGACCCGGAGCAATTCGGTCAATCGGAATATCCTCGTGGATCCATCGGCGCCTTCCTCGAACTGCATATCGAGCAGGGACCCATTCTCGAGTCGTTGAACCGACCGGTGGGGATCGTCTCCGGCATCTCCGGACCGCTCTGGTGGACGGTGGAGTTTGCCGGTTTTGCCGGCCATGCCGGTTCCGTTCCAATGGCGCTTCGGCAAGACGCCCTTCTGGGGGCGGCAAAAGCTATCGTCGCCCTGAACGACATTGCCAAGCAGGACCTTTCCGCTCCGACGGTGGGAACAGTCGGTCATCTGGAGGTCTTCCCGGACTCCCGCAATATCATACCGGAGCGGGTCCGCTTCACCGTGGATTTGCGGGATATCGACCTGGCGCGGAGAAACGAACGGGAACGGCAGCTGCGCCAGGCGATCGAGCAGATTGCATCAGAATGTGGTTTGACTTACACCATCACAGAGGATACAAACAGCGAACCGCGCTACTGCGACGAACGGATCAAGCAGATGATGCGCGAAGAGAGTGCCGGAATGCAGCTTGACGTCCCAGAATTGATGAGCGGCCCGTTCCATGACGCTCTGGCTCTCTCTTATGTGTGCGAGTACGGCATGATTTTTGTTCGCTGCAAGAACGGCATCAGTCACAATCCGCTGGAGTTCGCTTCCTGCGAAGACATTGCACTTGGAACCGAGCTGCTTTACCGTACCGTGTTGCGCATGGCTTTGAAATAACAGGATAAAACGGACCATCCTGCCCAATTGGAAATGGATGGTTCCTTCCTTTTCTGCTAGAATGTAAGAAAAACAAAGCTTTGATGAATTTGCCCGTCAGATCTAGACTTGTTGCGTGCCCCAAAACTCCTGTCAGGCTGTCTATCTGGTGGGAGTTTTTTGGCAGATACGTTGTAAGTGGGCGTTTAAAAAAGCGCAACCGAGATGCGACGGCAATGTTTCCCGGACTTTTTAAACATCCTCTTTAAGAAAGGAGGCGACTGATGAAAGCCCAAACATTGGCCAACATCTTGCTATATGTAGCGACAATCTGCCAGCTTCTCTGGATGAGCGGCTGGGTGGAGAGCAAACTGGTGCAGCCGCTGCAGCTGATGACACTGGGGCTGATGCTGTTTACGCTGTTCATTCTTCGCAAGAAAAGGAGCAAACGGAAACGTCGATCCCGCAAGCCGCCTGCCGAGGTGACGGCACTGGTTGAGCGGGCACAGGAAGGGGATTCGCCACCGGCATGAACAACACGCACATACAGGCGATTTTGGATGCCTCCCACGACGAAATCATCGCAATCGACCGCCATTTCAACATCACGCTGGTCAATAAAAACGCAACGGAAATTTTGGGGCTTCCCAACGGGATCGTGGGAGAAAAGATTACGAAATACATCCCGCAGTCCGATATGCTGAGAATTTTGGCGACGGGCAAAAAGGAAATCGGGGACATTGCCACCGTCCTGAACCGGCAGATTGTGATCAACCGGCTGCCCATTGTGGTTGACGGTGCGATTGTCGGAGCGGTTTCCACCTTCAAGGAGATTACCGACATTCAAAAGATGGAGATGCGCATCCGCAAGCAAAGCATCGAAAGCGGACTGGAAGCGAAGTACCGGCTGGATGACATCGTCGGGGATTCCCCAGCCATTCGTGAGGCCAGGGAAATGGCCGAAACCTTTGCCAGGACGGACGCAACGGTACTGATTCTCGGCGAGTCGGGCACGGGGAAGGAACTGTTTGCCCAGGGCATTCATTTAAGCAGTTCACGCGCCACCGGTCCGTTCGTCGCCGTCAACTGCGCAGCGCTCCCAGGCAATCTGCTGGAGAGCGAACTCTTCGGCTACGATGAAGGGGCGTTTACCGGCGCCCGCAAAGGGGGAAAACCCGGACTGTTCGAGCTGGCGCACGGCGGGACGCTTTTTCTCGACGAGATCGGGGAGATGTCTCTGCCGATTCAGGCGCTGCTGCTGCGCGTCCTGCAGGAGAAAAAGGTGCGCCGGATCGGCGGTGAGCGGGTAATCCCTGTTGATGTGCGCATCGTTGCGGCAACCAATCGCGAGTTGGAGCAGTTAATTGCAGACAAGCTGTTTCGTCCCGATTTGTACTACCGGATTAATGTACTGACGCTGGAACTTCCTCCGTTGCGGGAGCGCCTGCAGGATATTCCGGCTCTAACCGAAGCGATCATCCGCGAAATCGAAGACCGGGGAGACAAGCGAGTGAACGTCGAGGACATCGTGTATCAACGTTTTCGGCAGTATGATTGGCCAGGCAATGTAAGGGAACTGCGCAACGTTGTGGAGCGCATGGTGCTTTTGTTCAGAAGCGATCGGTTGGGAGAAGCGGATGTGAAGTTTTTCAGCAAGAAGCTGGAACGAAACGGACGCCTTGGCGGACGGCAGGACACGGAAAGGACGATGATAGAGTACGCCCTTAGGCAAACACAGGGCAACAGAGGGGAAGCCGCCAAACTTTTGGGAATGGACCGTACCACACTCTGGAGGAAGATCAAAAAGCACGAGAAATTTCAGGAGTAAATGTTGCTTTTTGCAACGAGTGTTGCACACATGATTGCAACATGATGGCGAAAGCACCATGTTATTTGACCGAATATTCAAAAGATAGTGTTTTGGCACGACCTTTGCATTTGAGAGAAAGCCGAAAGCAAGTAAATTGCAAAGGAGCAGCCAGGATGAAACATTACGCAGTTGCGGTCATCGCCGGAGACGGGATCGGCCCGGAGGTGATGGCGGAAGGGCTTAAAATGCTGAAAGCAGTATCCGAGATCCACGGCGGACTCGCTTTTGAAACACGCTCTTTGCCGTGGAACTGCCAGTATTATGCGACACAAGGGCGGATGATGCCGGAAAACGGACTGGACATCCTGCGAGAGTTTGACGTCATCTTGCTGGGGGCCGTCGGTTCTCCTGAAGTACCCGACCACGTTTCTGTCTGGGAGCTGATTCTACCCATTCGGCGGGCGTTTCAGCAGTACGTAAATTTACGGCCGATCAAGCTGCTGAAAGGATTGGAGAGTCCGCTGCGCTACAAGCGGCATGACGATCTGGACTTCATGGTGGTGCGGGAAAATACAGAGGGCGAATACTCCAACATGGGCGGTCGACTCCATCCGGGAACGCCGTACGAACTGGCCGTTCAAAACAACGTGTTTACCCGCTACGGGGTGGAACGAATCGTCCGCTATGCCTTTAAGCTGGCCGTCGAGACAGGGAAAACCCGTGTGACAGCCGCGACCAAATCAAACGGCATAAATCACTCGATGCCGTTCTGGGATGAGATTGTCAGGGAAGTCAGCCTTCAGTTCCCTCAAATGGATACAAAGCTTTATCACATTGATGCGTTAACTGCCTATTTCGTCAGCAGGCCTGAATCGTTCGACGTTGTCGTTGCAAGCAATCTGTTCGGCGACATCCTGACCGATCTGGGAGCTGCCATCGTCGGCGGACTCGGGTTGGCCCCATCAGGCAACATCAATCCGGAGAAAACCTATCCCTCCATGTTTGAGCCGATTCACGGATCGGCACCGGATATTGCCGGTAAAGGCATCGCCAATCCGATCGCACAAATCTGGAGCATCAGCATGATGCTGGATCACCTGGGGCATCGCGAGCTGGGGAAGTTGGTATTGGACAGCATTGAAGCGGTTTTGGTGGAAGGCAAAGTGCGTACTCCGGATATCGGTGGTTCGGCGACGACTCGGGAACTGGGCGGAGCGATCCGCGAACAACTTTATCGAAGGGGAGGATGAATCATGGAAGGAACCAAAGCGAATGTCCAGCACTACCGCTTGTACATAAACGGCCGATGGGTGGAAACGGGCGAGACGATTCCCGTCACCCACAAATACACCGGCGAAGTGATCGCCTCCATCGCCAAGGCAAGGCGGGAACACGTGGAAGCTGCCGTAACGCATGCGCAGGAAGTGTTTCGGGAAAGCGGGTTAACGCCGTTTCAACGCTATGAAATCCTGCTTCGGGCGTCCCGCATCGCCGAGAAAAGGCGGGAAGAGCTGGAACTGTCGCTCGTCAGGGAAGTGGGCAAAACCGTTAAAGACGCCAAAGGGGAACTGGACCGCGTCGTCAACACACTGCGCCTCTGTGCCGAGGAAGCAAAGCGCATCACCGGTGAAATGGTCCCGCTGCACGCTACGCCCGGAGCGGAAAATCGCTTTGGTTTTGCGATCCGTGTCCCCAAAGGCGTGATTGGGGCCATTACGCCGTTTAACTACCCGCTCCTGCTCAGCACCCACAAGGTGGCGCCGGCCATCGCGGCGGGAAATACCGTCGTGCTGAAACCGGCGACAGCCACTCCGATTGCTTCCTTCCAACTGGTCGAGATTTTGGAGGAAGCAGGCCTGCCAAAAGGACACATCAACATCGTCACCGGATCGGGCAGCCAGGTAGGCGACTGGATGCTCGATGACCGGAGAATCGCGATGTACACGTTTACCGGTTCCTCGGAAGTGGGGGCCTACATCAAACAGCGCAGCGGACTGCGCCCGGTATCTCTGGAACTGGGCAACAACTCGCCCAATATCGTTCATGCCGATGCCGATCTGGAGCAGGCTGCCCGCATCATTTCCCAGCGGAGCTTTCACAACGCGGGTCAGGCGTGCATCGCCGTCCAGCGCATTCTCGTTCAGGAAAGCGCGGTTGACGAATTTACGGAAAAGTACCTGAGCCTCGTCCGGGAGTTAAAGGTTGGCAATCCGGAAGAGCCTGACACTGACGTCGGGCCAATGATAAGCGAGAGTGAAGCGGATCGCGCGGAAAACTGGGTGCAGGAAGCCGTGGCACAGGGAGCGGAACTGCTCCACGGCGGCAAGCGGGAAGGGGCGCTGTTTCACCCGACCGTCCTGTCCAACACCACTCCAGAAATGAAAGTGAACTGCCTCGAGGTGTTTGCGCCGGTCGTCACCATCATCCCTTATCGAACCATCGATGAAGCGTTTGCCGTGGCCAACCAATCTGCTTACGGGCTTCAGGCAGGGATCTTCACCCATGACCTGAACATCGCCATGCGAGCGGCTCGCGAATTGGAATACGGCGGCGTCATCATCAACGACGTGTCCACCTATCGAAACGATGTCATGCCGTACGGCGGTGTCAAAAGCAGCGGATTGGGCAAAGAAGGGCCGCGCTACGCCATTGAGGAAATGACCGAGCTTCGCATGGTGGTAATGAATCTTAACAAATAGAACGGGGGATCCGACATGTTGCTTCGTGAAAAAGTAGCGATCGTCACGGGTGCCGCTTCCGGAATTGGAAAAGCGATTGCAAGGCGCTTTTCTGAAGAGGGAGCACGTGTTGTGCTTGCCGACTTGAACGGTCAGGTAGCCAGCCTGACTGCAGAAGAGTGCCCCGGGGAAACCTTGATTGTGGAGGGAAATGTAGCAGAGGAAGATCAGGTGAAGGGAATGATCGCACAAACCATCGAACGGTTTGGAAGGGTTGACGCGGTTGTCAACTGCGCCGGGGTTCCCATGGCTTTTACCCCGATTGAAGAAGTATCAGAGGAACAATGGGAGCGCATCATGGACGTCAACGTCAAGTCCATTTACCTTACCGCCAAGTATTGCGTTCCGCATATGAAGCAAGCCGGGCAGGGCGTGATTGTGAACGTGTGTTCCATCGCGGGTGTGCGGGCACGCCCCGGTTTAAACGCCTACTGCGCATCAAAAGGAGCGGCCATCATGCTGACCAAGGCGCTGGCAATCGAGCTCGCGCCCTGGAGAATTCGGGTGAACGGGATTAATCCTGGGCCGGCCGACACGCCGATGCTCAGCAAATTTATGTCCGGAGACAAGGAAAAAATTGAGAAGGAAACGAAAGAGATATTTATCAACAGTGTGCCGCTCGGTTCGCTGATCCAGCCCGACGACATCGCCGACGCCGCGCTCTATCTGTGCAGCGGCATGGCTCGAATGGTCACGGGCGAAATCGTCAACGTGGACGGCGGCAGAGGAATCTAATGGGAAAGGGAGGGGGCGTATGGCCAACGAGCCTATTATCCGGGTGGAAGGCATCTCGTTTTCCTATCAAGTAAATCAGGCGCAGCGCATCCCGGTGCTTCATGAGGTTTCCCTGCAGGTTTATCCCGGGGAATACCTCGCGATTATCGGCCACAACGGTTCCGGAAAGTCTACGCTCTCCAAACATCTCAACGGCATCCTTACTCCGGAGTCGGGTGATGTCTGGGTGCACGGCATGAACACCAGGGACAAGGCTCACATGCGAGATATCCGCAGCCGGGTGGGTATGGTGTTCCAGCATCCTGACAACCAGATCGTCGCAACAATCGTGGAGGACGATGTGGCGTTCGGGTTGGAAAACATCGGCATTCCTCCGCAGGAGATGCGAGAAAGGGTAGAGAGTGCTCTCACTGCGGTGGGGATGACCGAATTTCGCCACCGGCCGCCGCATCACCTCTCTGGGGGGCAGAAGCAGCGGATTGCCATCGCCGGCATTCTTGCCATGAAACCGGAGTGCATCGTTTTGGACGAAGCGACCAGCATGCTGGACAGCTACGGTCGCCAGGAAATCCTCTCCGTCATAAAAAAGCTGCATCGCGAGGGCATGACGATCGTTACGGTGACGCACCACATGTCGGAAGTGGCGGAAGCGGACCGGGTGATCGTGATGGAGGCGGGGCGAATCGTATTGGAGGGCACACCGCGCGACGTTTTCGCCCGACAGGAATTTCTGAGCGACCTGCACCTGGGTGTGCCGGACGCCAGCCGGATTGCCTCGCTGGTTCACCGGCAGCACCCGGCTTTTTCTCCCACTCTCATTCACAAAGAGGAAATTGTTGAAGAAGTGAAGCGACTGCACCTGGTGGAAGCGGAGGCGAGCGGATCATGAGCCAACCCATTCTCGCAGTAGAGAACCTGACCCATACCTACATGCAGGGGACGCCGCTTGAACACAAGGCCCTGCACGGGGTTAACATGCACGTGGAGGCAGGGGAGTGCATCGCTGTGATCGGACATACCGGCTCTGGTAAATCTACGCTGATTCAGCATTTCAACGGGTTGATTCGCCCGCAGGCAGGCAAGGTGATCGTCAACGGTTTGGATTTGTCACAGCCGAAATTGGATGTCAAATCATTGCGGCGACAAGTGGGTCTTGTCTTTCAAAATCCCGAAGACCAGATCTTTGAAAAGCTGGTGGGAGACGATGTTGCTTATGGACCATTCAAAATGGGACTGCCGCTTGACGAAGTGGTGCGACGGGTGAAATGGGCCATGGAACTGGTTGGCTTATCGTTTGATGAAATGAAGGACCGTGCCACATTTGCCCTGAGCGGCGGACAGAAACGAAAGGTCGCCCTGGCCGGTGTGCTGGCCCTCCAACCGAAGGTGCTCGTACTGGATGAACCGACTGCCGGGCTGGACCCCCGTTCGCGACGGGAGCTGTTGGAGAGAATCAAGCATCTCAACCGCAGCGAAAAGCTCACCGTCATTTTCGTTTCCCACAACATGGAAGAGGTGGCCTTGCTGGCTGACCGCGTCTATGTCATGGCGAACGGAAAGGCAGTGTGCAGCGGCACCCCTCGCGACATTTTCAGCAACGATCAAATTTTGAAAGAGCATCAGATCGGGACCCCGGAGAGCGTCGATATCCTGTATCGCTTGCGTGAATCGGGCTTTTCCGTGGATGTCAGGGCATTTCAACCGGAAGAAGCGGCAGAAGAAATTCTTACCCTGTTGCGATGAGGAGGGAGAAAGGTGTCAGCAGAATTCGAATTGACGCGTCATATCACCATCGGCCAATACCTGCCGACCAACTCCTTGGTACACCGGCTGGATCCGCGGTTCAAACTGGGTGCTTTCGCCATCCTTCTCATGGCGATCGCCGTCTGCGATACCTATGTCGGCAACCTGTTTGCCTTGCTGGTATGTCTGTACCTATTCCATCTCTCCCGCATCCCGATCCATTACGGTCTGTCGGGAATCAAGCCCGCTATTCCGTTCATCATCATCCTCGGTGTGCTGCAATTGCTGTTTTACGGAGAAATTGCATCAGGGGGAGCAGTCTACTTTGAATACGGCATGATTAAAATAACGAGTGAGAGCATCCGCTTGGTCATCGTCTCGGCAATGCGGTTTATCGAAGTCATTTTTCTCTCCAGCGTGCTTACACTCAGCACATCCACCACCGAACTGACGCACGGCATGGAGCGGCTGCTGGGCCCTCTGGAAAAAGTAAAGTTTCCCGTTCACGCATTCTCCTTGATCATCACCATCGCCATTCGCTTTGTCCCCACCTTTGCCATGGAAATGGAAAAGATGATGAAAGCGCAGGCGTCACGCGGGGCTGACTTCGGTACAGGTGAATGGTGGCGGATCGTGAAACGTACGAAGGACATGTTTCCGATCATTATTCCGCTGTTTAACGTGGCGCTCTCCCGTGCGGAGGATCTGATCCTGGCCATGGAAGCTCGCTGCTATACGCCGGGCGCGGTGCGAACCGCCTACACTCATTACCACGCCAAGCCGCGCGACTATGCAGCCTTGCTTGCCAGCATTGTGATGTCGGCTGTTATGTTGTGGATCCCGGTATAACCAGGAGAGGGAGTTCTCCCTGACAAGGGGATTCCATATACGAAAAAAGATGAGGAGGAGGTCTAATGGAAAAAGGATTGACGGTTCGCAAAATTGTCATCGCAGGTGTGCTGGGGGCGGTTGCCATCCTGTTGGGCGTGACGCGCCTGGGCTTTATTCCGGTTCCGACTGCTGCAGGAAACGCGACCATCATGCACATCCCGGCTGTCATCGGCGGCATCATGGAGGGGTGGGGTGTCGGTCTCATCATCGGTCTCATTTTTGGTGTATCATCGTTTTTAAATGCCACCATCCCCTTGTTTAAAGACCCGCTGGTAGCGATTCTGCCGCGCCTGTTCATCGGCGTTGCGGCGTATTTTACCTATGTCGGGCTGAAGAACATCAATCAGTATGCGGCTATTGGGGTGGCTGGGTTTGTCGGTTCCATTACCAACACGATCCTGGTGTTGACGATGGCGGTCGTACGGGGGTACATGGCTCCAGGTGTGGCAGCTACGGTTGCCGTCACAAACGGTCTTCCGGAAGCAATCGTTTCGGTGATTGTGACGTTGGCTGTTGTCACGGCGTGGAAAAAGATCGGCGAAGGCCGGAAAAAGTCGAAAATTTCAGGAGATTACTGATTCATGACAGGAACCATCGTGGATGTTCCAGGGATCCTTGTAGGCAATGCACAAGACGACGACGCCTTGACGGGCTGCACGGTGATCTTGCTGGAACGACCTTCCGTTTGCGGCGTGGATGTCCGGGGTTCAGCCCCGGGCACCCGCGAAACCGATTTGCTTTCCCCGACGAATCTGGTCGAAGTCGTGCACGCGATCTGCCTGTCTGGAGGCAGTGCCTATGGGCTGGATGCGGCGAGCGGAGTCGTGCGGTACCTCGAAGAGCAGCAGATCGGGCTTGATGTCGGGTTTGGTCTGGTTCCCATTGTCCCGGCAGCCGTTCTGTTTGACTTGTCTGTGGGAAATCCCAAGGTGAGACCCGATCAGGCCATGGGTTATCTGGCAGCATCTCGGGCAACGAAACAGGCAGTCGCTCAGGGAAACACAGGTGCCGGAACAGGAGCAACCGTGGGGAAATGCAACGGCTTCGCCAACGCCATGAAAGGCGGTCTGGGCAGCGCAGCTCGGACACTGCCAAACGGACTGGTCATCGGTGCAATCGTCGCCGTTAATGCTGTAGGCCATGTACTCCGTCCCGAAACCGGAGAGATTTTGGCGGGGCCCAGAGACGAGCAGGGAGTCATACAAAACAGTCTTGACATGATGCAGGCAAAAGCTTTTGCCCCGATTCCGCCGGGGACAAATACGACAATAGCGGTCGTCGCAAGCAACGCCAAACTGACCAAATCAGGTGCAAACAAAGTGGCGCAAATGGCACACGACGGACTTGCGCGCACCATTAATCCTGTTCACACGATGTACGACGGAGACACGGTTTTTGCCGTTGCCACCGGAGAAGTGGAAGCGTCGGTTGACGTCGTGGGAGCACTCTCGGCAGAGGTGCTGGCGGAAGCGGTGGTGCAGGCGATCGTTCATGCCAAAGAAGCAGGTGGGATTCCCGCTTATTCAATCGAGTAAATTTGGTGAAGAGGAGTGCTGTTGCCCATGAATCGAGTGGTTTCCTTCGTTGACGAGCAGGAGGTCGTTGCACTTACCCGGGAGCTTGTACGGATTCCCAGTGTATACCGTCCCGGTTGTCCGGACGGCAATGAAGAACGGGTAGCGAACTACGTGGCTGATTTGCTCAGGGAGATGGGGCTGACCGTCATTTACGAAGAAGTGGTGCCGGGACGGCCAAATGTAATCGCTTATTACGATTCCGGCCGCCCGGGCAAAACACTTCTGTTCGAGGCGCACACTGACGTCGTTACCGAGGGAGATCGGGATTCGTGGAGCTACGACCCGTTCGGCGCTTGCATCGAACGGGGACGCATTTACGGGCGCGGTTCTTGCGACACGAAGGGGAACCTGGCTGCTGCCATCTGCGCTGTCAAGGCCATTCAGCGGTCACAAATTGCATTTGCGGGCAAAATTCTCCTCTGCATTCCCTGTGACGAAGAGGGAATGATGATCGGGATCAAAGACTTTATTCGGCGCGGATGGGCCGACGGCGTCGATGCCGCCATTATCTGCGAACCGGAAGAGAATCAGCTGTGCATCACCCAGAAAGGGGCGATGCGTGCCATTTTGCGCACCTATGGAAAAATGGCGCACGGTGCCATGCCGCTGACCGGAATCAATCCCAACACGCGCATGGCAAGAGCGATTGTGGCGCTGGAGGAGCTGGAGAAAAAGGAAATGGCGCGTCTCGGAAAACACCCGATGCTTGGCTGGCCAAGCATAACTCCAACCATTCTGCAGGCGCCGGTAAAAGGGGATGCGCAAATCAACGTGGTGCCGGATCAATGCATGACAACACTGGATATCCGCACCGTCCCCGGACAGGATCACGGTGTGCTCTGCAGGGAGATGGAGGCGATCCTGGAACGGTTGGCCCAGCAGGATCCGCACTTTAAAGCCCTTCTGGAAGTGATTGAGGAGCGCCCGTGGACGCTGACCTCGGAGCAGGAGGATGTGGTGCAGGCTGTCGCCCAATCGTATCGGGAAATTACCAAGAAAGAGCCAGTCTACAACGGCGTGCCGGGTGCAACGGACGGTACCTTCCTGCATAAGGCCGGCATTCCCATCCTTACCACCGGGGCGGGCGACCGCCACATCCCCCACCACGCCGATGAATATGTGGACATCGACGAGCTGGTGGAGACGACACAGTTGTTTGCCTTATCTGCGCTTGCTTATTTGCAAAAAACATAACCATTTAAGGGGGAATTGACATGGACGAAAGCATCCAACCCGTTGGGGAACGAACCATCCGCAAAGTGATGAGACGGATCATTCCCTTCATCTTCCTTTTGTATATCGTGGCGTTTCTGGATCGGGTCAACTTAGGATACGCAGCCCTTGACATGAACAAGGCGCTCGGGCTGACCAGCGAAGTGTTCGGGTTGGTTTCCGGCATCTTTTTCTTTGGATATTTCCTGTTCGAGGTACCCAGCAATATCCTTCTGCATCGAATCGGGGCTCGCGTCTGGATCGCCCGGATCATGATCAGCTGGGGAGTTGTCGTCATCATCACAGCCTGGGCACAGAGCGCGATGCATTTGTACATTCTCCGCTTCCTGCTCGGGGTGGCAGAAGCAGGCTTTTTTCCCGGCATCATCTTGTATATCACACTGTGGTTCCGGGCGAAAGAGCAGGCGCGAGCCGTCGCTCTCTTTATGACGGCACTTGCCGCCTCCAACATCATCGGTGCACCTGTCTCCACCTGGATCATGGACAACATACAGTGGTTCGGCATGCCGGGCTGGCGGTGGATGTTTATTCTCGAGGGAATTCCGGCCATCATCTGCGGCGTGATTACCTATTTCTATTTGACAGACCGTCCGGATGACGCCCACTGGCTATCCGCTGAAGAGAAAGCATGGTTGAAAGCAGAGCTTAAGCAGGAGCACGAGGCCAAAATCGCACGCAGACAGTACACGACGAAGGAAGTATTGAAAAATCCGCGAGTCTGGCATCTCTCGTTCATCTATTTCACGCTCGTCGTGGGTTTGTACGGAATCGGTTTCTGGATGCCGACCATCATCAAGTCTTTTTCCAGCTTGCTTACCAATACGCAGGTCGGTTTGGTCACCATGATCCCGTACATCATTGGCGGCGCCGCCATGATCTGGTGGGCGAAGCGCTCGGACAGGACTGGAGAGCGACGGGTCCATGCCGCTCTGCCGCCGATCATCGGAGCGCTGGGTCTGATCATTTGCGCCTTTACTGACAACCCATTCGTTTCTATCGTCATGATGGCGGTAGCAACAGCAGGGATATACAGCTTTTTTGGTCCATTCTGGGCGCTGCCGGCGCTGTTTCTCAGCGAGTCTGCCGCAGCCGTCGGGATTGCTTTAATCAACTCAATCGGCAACCTGGGCGGATTCCTGGGACCGTATGCCCTCGGTTACCTGAAGCAGGCAACCGGCAAAATGGAGGCGGGGCTGTTTTTCCTAAGCGCCTTTTTGGTTATCTCGGCGCTTCTTGTTCTGACAATTCGGAAAAAAGACGCAGCTTCCGATTCGTCGATCGACGCCAAGCTGTAGGGTTTTTCGAGCAGCAGCTGCCTATCCGCGCAGGATAGGCACTTTTGATTAGTCGGGGGGTTTATTTGTCCTTGCTCTTCAACAGCCAATTCTTTACAATAGGGGATGGCTGATCAAACCCTTGTGAGGAGGTTACTCGTCAAATGGATATGCGTTGGAGCCTGGACGCTCTGTATACATCATTCGACTCCGCCGAATGTCAGGAAGATTTAAAAAAATTGGACCAGGACATGAGCATGCTGAAAGTCTGGTCCCAGGAAAACTTGCAAAATGAAGACAACGCCGTAAGCAAAATGGAAACGTACATAACCATGCTGACCTCTGTTCTGCAAACGCAGTCCCGCCTTTACCATTACGCGGAACTGGTGGCCAGTGTGGACGCCAAAAATGAAAAGGCGCTCCAAATGATTGAGCGCATCCAGGACAAGGCGGTTGAGCTGGTGGAACCAGGCGTTCAGTTCCAAAAATGGCTCGGTTCCCTCGCCAATCTGGACAGTCTCATCGCATCTTCCAAACTGCTGGAGGAGCACCGCTTTTTCCTCACCGAGACGGCAGAGAAAAGCAAATACTTGCTGAGTGAAAAAGAAGAGGTCGTTCTTGCCAAAATGAAAAATACCGGCTCCAACGCCTGGTCCAAACTGCAGGAGCTGTTGACTTCCACGCTGTTGGTCGACATGACTGTGGATGGGGAGGCGAAGCAGCTGCCGCTGCCCGTTGTGCGCAACATGGCCTACGAGAAGGACGCAGCGGTTCGGAAAACTGCATACGAAGCGGAGCTTGCCGCCTACAAAAAGATTGAGGAGTCTTCCGCCGCTTGCCTCAACGGGATCAAAGGGGAAGTGATCACCACGGCAAAGCTGAGAGGATACGAATCTCCGCTGGACAAAACGTTGAAAGATTCCCGCATGGATCGGGAGACGCTGGAAGCCATGCTGACTGCCATGCGCGAAAGTCTGCCGGTGTTTCACAAGTACTATCGCAAAAAGGCGGAACTGCTGGGACACGATAACGGCCTGCCGTTTTATGACTTGTTCGCTCCCGTGGGGGAAGCCAACATGCGCTTCACCTATCAGGAGGCCCGTGACTTCATCGTCAAGCACTTCGGCAGCTTCAGCGACAAACTGGCGCAGTACGCTCTGAAAGCGTTCGACAACAAATGGATCGACGCGGAGCCGCGTGAAGGAAAGCGCGGCGGTGCGTTCTGCTCCAACCTCCATGTCATCAAAGAGAGCCGCATCATGTCCAATTACACGGGAAGCTACAACGACGTGAGCACACTTGCCCACGAGCTGGGACATGGCTACCATGGGGAGTGTCTTGTGGAGGAAGCGTTCCTGAACAGCGACTATCCGATGCCGATTGCAGAGACGGCTTCCATCCTGTGTGAGACGATCATCGCCAACGCGGCGCTGCAAAATGCCACGGAAGAAGAAGCGTTCGCCATTCTAGAAAACGACCTGTCAGGCGCCGGCCAAGTGATTGTTGATATTTACAGCCGCTACCTGTTTGAATCCGAACTCTTCAAGCGCAGGGAAAACGGATCGCTCTCCGTCAACGAGCTGAAGGAAATCATGCTGCAGGCACAAAAGGAAGCTTACGGTGACGGGCTCGATCACAACGTTCTGCATCCGTACATGTGGGTCTGCAAGCCGCATTACTACTATGCGGATTACAACTTCTACAACTTCCCGTATGCGTTCGGCCTGTTGTTTGCCAAAGGATTGTACGCCGAGTATCTGAAACGGGGAGACGTGTTTGTCGAACAGTATGACCAACTGCTCTCTGTCACCGGCAAAATGAACATTGCCGACGTAGCCAAAATCATGGATGTGGATGTTCGCTCCACGGACTTTTGGCGCAGCTCGTTAAAATTGATTGAACAAGACATCGAGAAGTTCATTTCTTTGCGATAACAAAAGCTTCTGTCGAAGCCCTTTCGTAGAAGCTGGTTCTTCCTTAGAGGAAGCTTTTTATGCGTTCCGGAAAGTTTAAGACCACTGATGCGTTAACGCTGTAGCAAACTTTCCTTCACGATAACAAAATCGATGAGTGACGCCCGGTACACGTATCGGGCGTTTTTCATTTGGTATATGAGCCTTTTGCAAAATTAGGTTTTCGTTAAAAAATGAAGTTAATGATACGTAAGGTTGGAAATTCTACTTTTACAAGGTAAAGCCAAAAAGCGAGATGGGCATAA
>NZ_JBIYSM020000050.1:13387-26057 GCF_044759095.2 Brevibacillus soli | reverse complement strand
TTCGGAATCTGGGCTCATAACCTCAGAAGAGCAGCCCAAATGGCCAAATAAGCAACGATTAACGGATACAGTTACACAGTAGCCCCCTGAGATTCACCACAATGAGATGCTTCTGCCAAAAAACGATTTTTTCAGGAGTAACTAGCTAACGCCGAGTGGGTCGAGGATAGCTCATGCCGGGTGGGTTTTCTTATGCCCCTCACCAGTTGGGCGGTTCCCTTTCTTTCTCTCTATTGCGGTATCGGCAGAGGCACGCTCTGCGAATTGACACGCGGCACCAAAAAGCGATAAAGTCAGAGTAACTATGCGATGAGGTGACGAGGAGTCAATGAAGAAAGAGTCTGATGAAATCTTGTATCAGGAGGAGTCGCGTTACTCTGACCTTCTCTTGCGAAAAAATTTCCGCATGCGCATTCTGGAGTCCGTGGTGTTCGTCGTGGGGATGCTGCTCGCTTCCCAATTCTTCACCACGCAATCCGACACATTTAAGGTGATTGCCTTCGCCATCGCCATCGCCGTCGTCGGACTGGCTCCCTTTGTATACAAATGGGTGTTGCGTCCACAGTACAAACTGACCAAAACCCATCTGATCATCTCCATGGGCGGCAAGGAGGCCCGCTACCCGTTGAGCGAGGTGGAGCCGATTTTTGAAGGGCGTCATTTCTACCGTCTGAGCGGCAAACGGGAAGCACTCATGGTTTCGCGTGTATTTTTGGCGCGCCTCAATGAACGATTGTTTACCTTGAAAAAATTGGGCAAGAGGAGATAAAACATGAAGGCTTTTTGTCGTGACACATGGGTCGAGGTAGACTTGGATGCCATCGGAAAAAACGTTCAAACGTTTCGGCGGCATATTCCCGCAAAAACGGGCATCATGGCCGTGGTCAAAGCGGACGGATACGGACACGGCGCAGTTCAGGTAGGCCGTGAAGCGCTGCGCTGCGGGGCAGATTCACTCGCGGTCGCGATGCTGGACGAAGCGGTTTTGCTGCGCAAGGCGGGAATTACTGCTCCTGTTCTGGTGCTTGGATACACACCGGTTGACTGTGTCGAGCAGGCTGTGCAGTGGAACATTGAATTGACCGCCTACCACTCCGAATGGGTGGAGCAGGCGACCCGACTGTTGCTTGACAAATGTCCGAACGCCCGGCCCATCGGGATCCACATCAAAACGGATACGGGGATGGGCCGTTTGGGAGTACGTTCCACCGAAGAACTTTTGGCAATTGTCGAACGATTGGAGCGAAGTCCGATGCTTCAATGGACCGGAATCTTCACGCACTTTGCCTGCGCCGATGAAGCTGACACGACTCACGTTGTTCAGCAGCATCAGCAGTTCCAATCGTATTTGCAGGCGCTGCAAGACGCCGGCAAGACTCTTCCGAAAGTCCACTGCTGCAATACAGCGGCCTCCATCGCCTTTCCACAATGGGGGTATGATACGATTCGTTTGGGCATAGGCTTATACGGATTATATCCTTCTTCCTACATGAGAGAACGGGCTGATGTTCCGCTTGTCCCGGCCCTTTCGCTCAAAACGCGAATTGCTCACGTGAAAACAGCCAAGGAACCGTTTACAGTAAGTTACGGGGCGACGTATACGGCTCAACCTGAAGAACAGATTGCGACGCTGCCGATCGGGTATGCCGACGGTTTTTCCCGGCTGCTCTCCAATCGGGGCTTTGCTCTGCACGGTGGGGAAAGGGCAGCCATCGTAGGGAGGGTCTGTATGGATCAGATCATGGTCAGAATCGGCAGCGGATCAGCCCAAGTAGGCGACGAGGTGGTGTTGTACGGCAAACAGGGGGACGAGGAGATCTCGTTGGACGAAGTAGCCGAACGGATCGGCACGATCAATTACGAGATCCCGTGCATGCTGAATTACCGCATTCCGCGCGTCTACCTTCGAGGGCGACAAGTGGTAGAGGTCTTTCACCCGCTCACGATGAAAAGCGAAATGTAAACAACTAACAATGGCTTGCAGCAGGAATTGCGCGAAGAACAGCGAATTATAGTAGGGCGCAAAATGTGCTTTTTTTCTCCTGACCCTAACCGGGCAGGTATATTTTTGTAAATGGTTCGACATAATGGTATTGTTAATAGGGTGTTGATTTGAACACTCTGCACCGGATTGCGGTTAACAATGCTACGGAAGTTACGGTCATGGTTGGAGGTGGATTTGTCTTGTCTAAGTCAAATACGAAACGCATCATGATCAGCTTGCCACAACACCTGCTGCAGGAAGTGGACGGCGTCATTCAAAAGGAGAATTCCAATCGAAGTGAATTTATTCGCCAGGCCATGCATTTGTATCTGAAAGAGCGGAAAAAACGCGTGATACGGGAAACCATGCAAAAGGGTTACATGGAAATGGCGAAAATCAACTTGAATATGGCATCGGAGGCATTCGGCGCAGAAGAAGAGGCTGACCTTACCCTTGACCGCTTAGTTAGCGGGGTGTAACGCGTGATTGTCAAACGTGGCGATGTGTTTTTCGCGGACCTTTCACCGGTTGTGGGCTCCGAACAAGGGGGCGTTCGACCAGTATTAGTCATTCAAAACGATATTGGCAATCGATTCAGTCCGACGGTCATCGTCGCTGCCATTACAGCACAGATTCAGAAGGCGAAACTGCCGACGCATGTGGAAATAGACGCAAAAACTTATGGATTTGATCGTGACTCCGTTATCCTTTTGGAACAAATTCGAACCATTGACAAGCAGCGTTTAACGGATAAAATCACTCATCTTGATGACGAGATGATGGATCGGGTCAATGAATCCCTCCAGATCAGTCTGGGACTTATTGACTTCTAAATCAATACGAAAAAAGCCACTTGATTTTCAAGTGGTTTTTTGCTTTTTCCCAGAAAGCAGGAATTGAAAGGTCCCCCATCGAATGTAATGATGAGATAAAAAAAGACAAATTTAGACAGTTTACGCATATTGCACTCAACTGGCAATGAGTGGGAAATACTGAAGGGAGTCTCCAGTTGTGACAGAATCTAATCCGGAACGAATTCCTATTCAAGCAGAGGAAGATATCGTGCTTGCCAGACACTTGGGTCGAAATTTGTCGAAATGGATAGGGTTCGGTACGATCATGCAGTCCAGAATTGCCACATCCATCTCCGAGCTGGCCCGGAATATTTTTCTCTACGCCGGAGAGGGAACCATCACCATTGACAAGGTGGAACGGGACGGGCGGACGGGACTTTATGTTGTCGCAGAAGACCGGGGACCCGGCATACCCGACATGCGCAGGGCAATGGAAGATGGCTTTTCCACTTCGGGCGCTCTGGGTGCGGGACTACCCGGCGTAAAGCGGATGATGGATGAATTTTTGCTGGAAAGCGTACCGGGGAAGGGAACGCGGGTGGAGATCATAAAATGGCTGGACGACGCTGAAGGGGAGGCGCGGAAGTGAACCATCATCAGGTCATGGAACAGTACGCCCGGATTTTACAAGCGTATCTGGCCAAAAAAGGCGAAGACCAGCTATACGTCGCTCAACAGTTGAGCAAGTGGTTGCTCGTGCAGAATTTTTCGCCTGAAGAGGTTGTGGATATGCACGTAAGGGCGCTGGAGGAGTGTGGCGAACTTCCGGACTTCATTCGCGAAACCTTTCATATTTTGACGGAAGTGATGATTGAATACGGCAATGCTTACAGGGCGATCGGCAGTCTGCGCAGCAAGCAGCAGCAGATGGAATCGGAGCTCGAAGTGGCCGCCGCCATGCAGCAGACGCTGCTTCCCAGGCAGATCCCCGCATTCCCTGAAGTGGAAATCGGCCTCGTGAGTGTTCCCGCCAAGCAAATGAGCGGCGACTACTACAACTTCGTTCAGCACGATGCCGATACGTTCAGTGTGGCCATTGCCGACATTACCGGAAAAGGGATCCCGGCGGCGATGTGCATGTCGATGATCAAGTACGCCATGGACAGTTATGACGAGACCAAGGTTGCTCCGGCTTCCATGCTATTGCACTTGAACCGGGTGGCGGAGCGAAACATGGACCCCAGCATGTTTGTCACCATGGTGTACGGCCGTTACAACGTCTCTTCCCATCGCTTTCGCTATGCAGTGGCGGGGCACGAGCCCGGCTTTTGTTACCGATCGGCAGAGGACTGTTTTTATGAGCTGGAGGGACAGGGAGCAGCGCTGGGAGTTCTGGAGGAACCCGGTTTCCGGGAGTACGAGATCGCGCTCGAGCCGGGAGATTGCTTGATCTTGCTGACAGATGGTGTAACAGATCGGAAAAACGGCCGATATTACATACAACAGGAAGAGTTTCTCTCCTATCTTCATTCCGGAGTGGGATCCTCTGCGCAGGAGATGGCCGATCATCTCTACCGCAGGCTCTTGCTCCTCTCCAATTTTGAACTGACAGACGATTACACCATGGTCGTACTCCGGCGATTATCTGGATGACGGGAGGGACTTCACGATGAATGTAACGATTCGGACGGTTAGTCACGGCGGCGAACATACGTTGTATGTAACCGGAGAAATTGACGCCTATACGGGGCCGAAGCTGAAGGAGCAGCTGCTCTCTCTTGTGGGACAGCCTGACGCCAAAAGCGTGACGGTAGATCTCCAGGGAGTGGAGTACATTGACAGCACGGGAATCGGTATCTTTGTCGGAGCCTGTAAGACCAGCAGGAAGACCGGCTGCCAGCTGAATATACAAAATGCTGCACCGCGGGTGGAACGATTGTTTCAGATCACTGGACTGCATGAAATAATGGGTTCCTCTAAAGGAGAGAAAGTGTGATGGTTGACATTTCGGACGCCGATGTCATCGAATTGACGCTGCCCGCCCGCGTGGAGTACATCGGCATTGCCCGCTTGACCGTGTCTGGAATTGCCCACCGTCTCGGGCTCTCGTACGACGAAATGGAGGACCTCAAGCTGGCAGTGGGAGAAGCGTGCACAAATGCGGTTCAGCATGCGTACGACGACGCGCAAGGAAAGCTGCGGATCTCCTGCAGGCTGCATCCGGATCGCATCGTCATTGAAGTAGCCGATCAGGGCAAGGGCTTTTCCTATGCCAGTTTGAAAGAGAAGATCGGTCCAATTGACACCAGCCTGGACCTGGAAGACGTATCGGAAGGCGGATTGGGTCTCTACCTCATTCACTCGCTGATGGATGAGGTGGAAGTTCACGTGGAAGCAGGTGTTGTGATTTCCATGACCAAATACCTGCGACGGGACGAGGTGGCTAGCGATGACCGGACAAGCCCACAGACAGAGGCCTAGCCGAGAAGAACTGCTGCAGCTCATCCACCAGTTTCAACAGACAGAAGACGAGATTTTGCAGGAGAGGTTGACGAAGTTCTATTCGCCATTGGTCGAGACCCTGGCCAGTAAATTTGCCCGTGGACAGGTTCTCCGCGAGGATCTGGTGCAGGTGGGGATGATTGGCCTGCTGGCGTCGTTCAAGCGCTATGACGTCTCGTTCGGACGGACGTTTGAGAGCTTTGCCGTCCCCACGATCGTCGGCGAGATCAAAAGATACATACGGGATAAGACGTGGAGTATACATGTTCCGCGCAGAATCAAGGAGTTGCATCCACGAATCAAGCGGGCGGTTGACGAATTGACCGCTCACCTGCAGCGCTCTCCGCAGATTGCGGAGCTTGCCGGCTATCTCGGCGTCAGTGAAGAAGAGGTACTGGAAACCCTGGAAATGGGACGAAACTACCACTCGCTTTCCATCGACAGTGAACTGGAGGCGGACAGCGAAGGCAACACGGTTACCCTGCTGGATTTGGTAGGCAGTGAAGAAGAAGGTTATCGCCAGGTGGAACAGCATTTGATGCTGGACCACGCCCTGCATGTTCTGGATTCACGCGAAAAGGAAATCATATATCTTACCTTTTATGAAAATTTGAGTCAAAAGCAGGCGGGCGACTTGATGGGATTGTCACAGATGCATGTTTCCCGCCTGCAGCGCAGGGCTCTGGACAAGCTGCGGCAAGCGCTGCGGCTGGAGCAGGGGAAGCGATGAAATGATAACGAACGGGGGTACTTCGGCACCTCCTTTTTTGGTGCTTGTGGTACAATAATCGGCGAAAAACGAAGTGCAGGAGGAAGCGGATGGACCTAACTTTGATGACCCAGACAATCGCAAGGGAGATTGACGTCAAGCCCCACCAGGTACAGCAGACGATCACACTCCTGGATGAAGGAAACACCGTACCGTTCATTGCCCGTTACCGGAAGGAAATGACCGGTCAGCTGGACGAGACACAAATCCGTTCCATTGAAGAGCGCGTGCGCTATCTGCGAAACCTGGCTGTTCGCAAAGAAGAAGTGCTGCGTCTGATTGACGAACAAGGGAAGCTGACGGACGAACTGAAAGCGGCGATCGAGCGCGCAGTCAAGCTGCAGGAAGTGGAAGATTTGTACCGTCCGTACCGTCAAAAGCGGCGTACCCGTGCAACGATGGCAAAGGAAAAGGGATTGGAGCCGCTGGCCGTCTATCTCCTTGACCTGCCTGTCAAAGGGGATCCGCATGAAGCGGCGGCAGCCTATGTCGACGCGGAAAAAGGCGTGGGGACAGTGGAAGAGGCGCTGCAGGGGGCGATGGACATCATTGCCGAGCAGGTATCGGATGATGCGGATATCCGAAAATGGATTCGCGAGCGCACTTTTCAAAAGGGAATGCTGGTCACTGAGCAAAAGGAAGCGGAAGCGGACGAAAAAAACGTGTACCAAATGTACTACCAATACAGCGAACCGTTGAAGCGAGTGGTGCCGCACCGGGTATTGGCGATCAACCGCGGGGAGAAGGAAGGCATCCTGAAAGTGACGATCGAAGCCCCCATCGAGGAGATTCGCACGTTTTTGCAAAAGCGGATCATTACCCGGGAGACAGTGGCCCGCGCCGTTCTCGAAGCAGCCCTGGAGGACAGCTACAAGCGCCTGATCGCCCCGTCCATTGAACGCGAAGTGCGGTCAGAGCTGACCGAGGCGGCGGAGGAGCGGGCCATTCACATTTTTGCAGAAAACCTGCGCAATCTGCTGCTTCAGCCTCCGGTCAAAGGCAAGGTAGTGCTGGGCGTCGACCCCGCCTATCGAACCGGCTGCAAACTGGCTGTCGTCGACGAGACCGGAAAGTTACTGCAGGTCGCTGTCGTCTACCCGACGCCCCCGGCCAACAAGGTGAAGGAAGCAGCGGCGACGGTAAAAGAGCTGATTGCGAAATACGATGTCAATATCGTCGCAATCGGCAACGGCACGGCCTCTCGGGAAACGGAGCAGTTCATTGCCGACGTGTTGAAGGAAGTGAAGAAAGAGGTCTTTTACATCATTGTCAATGAGGCGGGCGCTTCCGTATACTCCGCGTCAGCCTTGGCGAAAGAGGAATTTCCGGAACTGGACGTGGCAGAGCGCAGCGCGGTGTCCATTGCCCGCCGCTTGCAGGATCCGCTGGCCGAGCTGGTCAAAATCGATCCCAAATCGGTCGGAGTGGGTCAGTACCAGCACGACGTATCGCAATCCCGTCTGGCGGAAAGCCTGCAGTTCGTCGTGCAGTCCGTGGTCAACCACGTCGGGGTGGACGTCAATACCGCTTCTCCTTCCCTGCTGCAGTACGTGTCAGGGATTAGCAAGCAGGTTGCGGGCAACATTGTGAAAATGCGGGACGAAATCGGCAAATTCGTGGATCGATCGCAGTTGAAAAAGGTACCGCGATTAGGCGCCAAGACGTATGAGCAGTGCATCGGCTTCCTGCGTGTGATGGATGGAGCCAATCCGCTGGACAAGACTCCGATTCACCCGGAGTCGTACCATGCGACGCACAAGCTGCTGGAGATGATCGGAGTGGAACCGGCGGAAATCGGCAGCGAGACTTGCAGGGAACGCCTGCAGCGGCTCGATGTTCCGGCAACCGCGAGGCAGTTGGAGATTGGGGAACCGACGCTTGTCGACATCATGGAAAGTCTGCTGCGCCCGGGACGCGACCCGCGTGATGAACTGCCCAAGCCTCTTTTGCACAAGGATGTGCTGCAGCTTTCAGACCTGAGCAAGGGTATGAAGCTTCAGGGTACGGTCCGCAATGTGGTTGACTTCGGCGCATTTGTCGACATCGGTTTGAAAAACGACGGGCTTGTACACATATCACAGCTCCGAAAAGGTTTTGTCAAACACCCGTTGGACGTGGTGACGGTAGGAGACATTGTGGACGTGTGGGTACTGGAGATAGATGAAAAGCGTCAGCGGGTGGGATTGACCATGATCCCGCCGGGAGAGTAACCGGTTAGAAAAGACGACGGCTATGTTTGGCCTCCAACGGAAAAGCGGCCATCCTATTCCTGAGGACGGCCGCCGTGTTTTTCAAGGTATAAGAACCAACAGCTGTTCAATAAACGAATTTGTCTGACATCCTTCCCGTAGAAGGCACGCTGCAGTTGTTTACGCATCCACTGGGGCATGAAGGTACCTCCTGCTGTCATACGTCTACAGCCAATGTATGCCCGACGGACCCAGGAGGTACCTATCTTTGTGGATTTTTGCAGATGTTTTTATTCGTCTTCCTTTAAAAACTCCAATTGGGCCTGCAGCGCGCGGATTTCCGTCAAAAGCGAAATCAGCGGGTAAACGTCTTCCTGTAACCGGGAGAAGCGCTGCTCCAACTCACTGACGTACGACAAGCCCTCCTCTACTTGATGGTCGCCGGAAAGCAGGTCAAGATCGGAGCACTCGGCCAGCACGGTCGGCAGCTCAGGCCGCTCGTCGATCGTCAGTTTGTCGATTTCCTTGTGCAGGCGCTTCAGGAGAGCAACCAACTGGTACATATACGCTTCAGGCATGACGACAAATCGCAGCCCGTTTGTTTCCTGCAGCATCAGATAACGCATAAGATCCTCCGCCAAAATGTACTTTTTCACCGACAAGTGTAGCCTATTTTTCTAGCAGATTTCAACCTATACTGTTATCGTAGTGGTGATCAAAGCAGAGTAGGAGGCCGGAGATGACGGATCAAGAGTTGCAGCAGCTGGTGGAAACCATTTCGTTACAGTTTTTTTCCAAGCCGTTCCGCCATCGAGCCCGGTTCAACAGCCGGCTGCGAACAACCGGGGGGCGCTACCTGCTGCGCACGCACGACATCGAGTTGAATCCCCGCCACTTCGAAGAGCACGGGGAAGCAGAACTGATCGCGATTATCAAACATGAGCTGTGCCACTACCATCTTCATCTGGAGAAGCGGGGGTACAAGCACAGCGACCGGGAGTTCAAAGAGCTGCTTCGCGAGGTGGGAGGAAGCCGATACTGTCGCCAGGTAACCGGGGGCAGGGTTACGCTGCCGTACAGATACGAGCTGGTCTGTGTGCAATGCGGGATGAACTACAAGCGAAAGCGAAAGATGAATCCTGCCCGATACCGCTGCGGCCGCTGCGGCGGTAAGCTGAAGCTCAAACAGATGGCCGGACCTGCTGGTTAGACAATGCGTGCCGCTTTCCTTGCGCGCCTTTGTAAGCCAACGGTATAATGAATTCACGATGCGACTGAAAGGCAGGCGTAAAAGTGGTGGCAAGCGATGAATTTTCCCTGATTCGAAGCTGGACGAGCCGTTCTCAGGGACAGGAAGGTGACGGCTTGACGGTGGGAATCGGAGATGACGCCGCCGTTTTTTCCGTTTCCGCTGAAATGGAAGTAGTCGTTTGCTGCGACGCGATGGTCGAAACGGTCCACTTTTTACGGGAGACGATGAAGCCGGAGGACATTGGCTACAAAGCCGTCATCAGCAACATCAGCGACGTTGCCGCAATGGGCGGTATTGCCCGTTATGCGCTGGTATCCATCGCCGTCCCGCCAAAGTGGTCGGAGGGAGAATGCGAAGCCGTTTACAAGGGAATCTACGAGGCGTGCGAAGCTTACGGGATTCGTTTGATCGGAGGCGACACGGTATCCGCTCCGGACGCTCTTCACCTGTCTGTCACCCTCCTGGGCGAAGTGGAAAGGGGCAAGGCGCTCCGCCGGACTGCGGCACGGCCGGGACAGCTCGTTTTTGTCACCGGACACCTGGGAGGATCGGCTGCGGGGTTGCATGTGCTGTTGGACAATAGAGACGCTGGAGCAGGCGTCAGCGAAGAATGGCGCCCTCTGGTAACCATGCACCAGCGTCCCTCTGCCCAAATAACGGCGGGCCGGCTCCTGCTGGCTGCCGGGGGTACCGGAGCACTAAACGACGTCAGTGATGGACTGGCATCCGAGCTGTGGGAAATTGCCGAAGCGAGCGGCGTAACCCTGGTTATTAAGGCTTCTGCCATCCCCATTGCCGAGGCCACGAGGAAGTATGGGGAAAAGGTTGGGAAGGACCCGCTCCACTGGGCTCTGTTCGGCGGCGAGGACTACCAGTTGGTGGGGACGGTAGATGAGGCCGTGAGCGAGTCGCTGGCGCTGCGTTTTGCGGACAGCGGCGTTCCCTTTACCGTCATCGGCCGGGTGGAGGAAGGCAAACCGTTCGTGTGGATGCATACGGATCAGGAACGAGTTCCTTTACATAAAGCAGGTTTTAATCATTTTCAACGGCGATAAGGGATCGGAAGCACCCTGCGGGCACCTGGATGTGGCTTCGCAGGGAAGCGAAATCGATGCAGTTTCGCCACGAAGAAGGAGAGTAAGCATGGCGAAGGAATACCGATGGAGATTGCCAAATGTGGAAGAGACGCAGCGCTTTGCCGAGCAGTTGGCTTCCTTCCTGCAGCCGGGCGACTTTCTTTCACTGGAAGGAAATCTGGGGGCAGGCAAGACCACCTTCACCCAGGGGCTGGCCCGAGGTCTGGGGGTTAAGGCGGTTGTCAACAGTCCCACGTTCACCATCATCAAGGAGTATCAAGGGCGTCTTCCCCTCTACCATATGGACGTTTATCGAGTGGGGGACGACGTGGACTCGCTTGGTCTTGACGAGTACTTTTACGGAGACGGCGTATGTGTCGTGGAATGGGCATCGCTGATCGAGGATGTGCTGCCGGAAGAAAGGCTGACGGTCGTGCTGCAGCCGACAGACGACGGTGGCCGTGAATGCCGATTGGTGCCAATGGGCAGCCGCTACGTCAATTTGTGTGAGGAGTTTGATTTTGATGCGCGTTCTGGCGATTGACACGTCCAACCTGGTCCTGAGTGTTGCGGTAGTGGACGAGAACCGGGTGCTCGCGGAGATGACAACCAACCTGCAAAAAAACCACTCTGTTCGCTTGATGGATTGCATCTCGCTGCTGTTGGATGAAACGGACACGTCACCCGAACAGTTGAACGGCATCGGAGTGGCCAAGGGACCGGGCTCCTACACCGGGGTGCGGATCGGAGTGGCTGCGGCCAAAAGCATGGCCTGGTCGCTAGGCATTCCTGCTGTCGGGGTTTCCAGTCTTCAGGCAGTGGCGATGAATGCGCTGGGGTTTTCGGGCGGAATCATTCCCCTGTTTGACGCAAGACGCGGTCAGGTTTATACCGGCTACTACCAGACGGAAGGACTTCGTTCCGTACAGGAACACATGGGAGAGCGAATCGTTTTGCTCCGGGACTGGCTCCCGATGATTCGCGAACAGGCGGGCGGCCAGCCGCTGTTGTTCCTCGGTGACGACGTGGCCCTGCACCGGAGTGTGATTGCCGAAACACTGGGGGAACAGGCGAGGTTTACCCTGCCATCCTTCAATCATCCGCGTGCGGCCCATATCGGCTTTCTGGCGATTGAGTGCATTCGGGATGGCGGCAGTGCGCACGAGCTGGTTCCGGAATATCTGCAGGTGGCGGAAGCGGAAGCCAAATGGATGGCACAAACGAAACGGGATGCCGGCAGCGAAGAGTAAAAGGGGACGGAACATGGAAGAACGGGATTCGCTTTCATTTCGCTTTATGACGCTCGACGACGTGGATGCGGTGTATGAGTTGGAGCAGCTTTCCTTCACCACTCCATGGCCGAGGGATGCGTTTGTCAACGAGCTGACCATCAATCAAAATGCCCGTTACGTCGTTGCAATCGAGGGAGACCGAGTCGTCGCCTACTGCGGGATGTGGATCGTCCTGGACGAGGCGCATATCACCAATATAGCGGTGCATCCCGACTGCCGCGGCAGGAAGATCGGCGAGCGGCTGATGCGGCAGATGATGGGGCTGGCCTACCTGCTCGGAGCAAGAAGCATGACGCTGGAAGTGCGGCCGTCCAATACCATCGCCCGCAGCATGTACGCGAAGCTTGGCTTCGCGGAGCACGGGCGGCGGAAACACTACTATTCCGACAACAATGAAGACGCCATCATAATGTGGGTGACATTACATGAACAATAAACGCAGTTCTCGCTACCAACAGCGCGTTCAGCAAGCCTACCAACTGCATAGGGAATCGGGCAGGCCGACATACATTCTGGGGATCGAAACCAGCTGCGACGAAACTTCGGCGGCGGTTGTCCAGGACGGGCTTGTGGTGCTTTCCAACATCATCGCTTCCCAGGCTGACATCCACAAGCGCTTCGGCGGCGTGGTACCCGAAGTGGCTTCCCGCCGTCATGTGGAAAACATTACGCTGACGATCGAAGAGGCGCTTGGCGAAGCAGGCAAGACGCTGGACGAGATCGATGGGATCGCGGTTACATACGGCCCCGGTCTGGTCGGAGCCCTGCTCGTTGGAGTGGCGGCGGCGAAGGCCATTTCGTTTGCAAAGGGA
>NZ_JBIYSM020000050.1:0-13337 GCF_044759095.2 Brevibacillus soli | reverse complement strand
GCTGGTCAAGGAAATGACGTTTCCGCTGGTTGCGCTGGTGGTCTCGGGCGGGCATACCGAACTGGTGTTGATGAAAGGGCATGGCCATTACGAAATTCTCGGCGAAACCCGGGATGACGCTGCCGGCGAAGCGTATGACAAAGTGGCGCGGGCGCTTAATCTGCCCTATCCGGGCGGGCCGCATATCGACCGGCTGGCTCACGAAGGGCAGCCGACCGTGCCCCTGCCACGCGCCTGGCTGGAGCCGGACTCGTATGATTTCAGCTTCAGCGGACTCAAGTCAGCCGTTTTGAATACGCTGCACAATGCCTCCCAACGGGGAGAGACCGTCAATCCGGCTGACCTTGCTGCCAGTTTTCAGGATTCCGTCACCGAAGTGCTGGTGGAAAAAACACTTCGCGCCGTGAAGGAATTTGGCGTCAAGCAGGTGCTTCTGGCTGGCGGGGTAGCCGCCAACCGAGGGCTGCGGGAGAGGCTCGCCAGCCGCTGCGAGGCGGAGGGCATTCCGCTGGTCATTCCCCCCCTTTCGCTATGTACGGACAACGCGGCGATGATCGCCGCGGCAGGCTACATTCAGTACCAAAAAGGGCAATTTGCCGACCTGGATCTGAATGGAGTTCCCGGGCTGCCGCTGTCTTGAACACATTCGACCTCTTTCGCGCTCAAACTGCGCGGAAGAGGTTGTTTTCGTATCGGCTGCAGTCAGCAGGGAAAGAATGAGTAGGAAGGAAAAAGGGGGGATTGCTATTGACAGGCCTGCTGCTGAAATTGTTTGTTGGTCCTCTGGTTGTCATACTTGCTGATGCCTTGTTTACGGAACTGTACTACCCGAACCTGTACCAGGCCATTTCTGTGGGTGTTGTGCTGGCCGTTGCCGGTCACGTCCTGGAAGTGATGCTTCTCAGGAGAGGAACACTCTGGTTTACTACCCTGCTTGATTTATTGGCAGCCGCGGCAATCGTGTATGCGAGCGGTTTTCTGCTCCCCGGAGCGGTTGTCACCATGCTGGGGGCAGTTTTTGCTGCGATTCTAATAGGGATCGCTGAATATCTTCAGCACCTGTGGCTGATCCGCAGCGGAAAAGCGGAGAAGACGTGACACAGCGATGGCTTTTCCCACCTTACCCACAAGCTATGGATAATTGAACAGGGTTGCTGGCGGATACTCCTGTGAATACTGGTGATAACATGAAAGAACGCTGAGAAAATCAACATTTCACTGTGGACATATCTGTGGAAGATGTGGATAAGACATCTCGCGTTATCAACAGGAGGGAGACGTCGCTTGATCACCGGAGTGTTACGTGTTCTGGTCGTCTGTTTGTTGTGGATCAGCTTGGCGGGGTATGGGCATGCGCAAGCGGAAACGGAAACGGGAAAGAGGCAGGCCATCGTTATTTTTATCGAAGGCCTGTCATTCCGTGATTTTGTCAAACTGAAAACCTATCCACATGTGGATAAATGGTTGAAAAACGGCCAGATCGGCGCTCTGACCGCGCGAACTCCCGGGCCCCGTACATCTGCTAACGGGTATTTGCTGCTTGGGACCGGAGGACAGGCATTGTATACGGAACGAAGCGGGACGGCTTACCATCCCGAGGAACACCTGTCGTCCGTCGAGACAGCCGGAGAGCGGGCGGCACAGCTCCGTGTGTCACAAACAGACGACGTGGCGCGTTCCCGAATCGTTTTTCCGGGTATATTCCGCCTGCACGCGGAAAATGTGGACAAACCTTACACCGCCCGAATTGGGCTTTTGGGTGAGACGCTGGCGATGAACGGCATACCTGTGGCCAGCTATGGAAACGGCGACTTCGATGACGTAAAGCAGCGACATGGCGTGCTGTTCTCGATGAACGAACGAGGAACGGTGCCACACGGGGACCTGTCCGCCCGGACTCTGATGGTGAGTCCCGCTTATCCCTACGGTGTCCGTACGGATTACGCCTATCTGGAGGAGCAATTGCGCCATGATCGCACGTCGGGTTTGATAACGGTGCAGCTGTCCGATCTGGCAAGGCTGTACCAGCTGTCCGACTACATGGAACCGGCCCGGTTTGAGCTCCAATACGAGCGAGTACTCGCAGACCTGGATGGATTCATCGGCCAGGTTCTCGAAAAAAGAAAACCAGGACAGATGGTGTTGCTTCTCTCTCCGGCGGTCAATCAGCGGGCCCAGCAGGAGAAGTCGCTGCTGGCGCCAATCCTGCTCTGGCGCGGAGAAAGCAGCGGCCATCTCGTCTCGGCCACCACCCGGCAGACGGGACTGGTTAGCGGACTGGACGTCCTTCCCACCATTTTGTCCTGGCTGTCGGTTCCGCTTCCTTCCGATCTGGTCGGTCACGTGATGCGTTCGGAAACGGGGAAAACGGCGGATGACCTGGTGGCTGATGTCTGGCAGATTGACCATCTGTATCGAAATCGCCCCTCCGTGTTGTACACCTACGTCATGCTGCAGATCGTCGTTCTGGTAGCAGCATCACTGTTGTGGCTGTGGGGGAAAGGGAAAAGCGGAGAACACATCGCCCGCGCTCGGCGAGGCGTCCGTCTGGCGCTTCTATCCATGCTCTGCTTTCCCGCTCTGTTTTTGCTCGAGGCATGGTTCGGTTGGATGGCAGCTCCGCCGGTCGTTCTCGGCGCTTTGATCCTGATGGCGTTGGGCGGGGCGATGCTGGCAGAAGGACGTCCGCTGCCGCTTTTGCTCATGGTGATGGCAGGGGCAACCGCAGGCGGGTTGCTGCTGGACGGTTTTACAGGCGCCACCGCGATGCGCCGCTCCTACCTCGGGTACGATCCGGTCGTCGGGGCGCGCTTCTACGGCTTGGGCAACGAGTATGAGGGGGTTTTGATCGGTTCTGTCATCCTGTTTGTCTCGGCCCTGTACGAGTGGAGCAGTCGAAGACAGGATCCGTCATTCGAGCGCAGGATGGTGACCGCGAGCATTTCCGTGCTCGTTTTTGTCACGGTGCTGTATTACATGGCTGCTCCCGCACTGGGCACCAATGCCGGAGGCTTCCTTGCAGGTCTGGCTGGCTTTTCCGTGGCGCTGGCTCGTCTACAGGGCTGGCAGGCAGGCAAAAAAGGCCTCCTGCTTCTCGCAGGTGGCCTTTGCGGCGGTATCGTCATTCTGATTGTCAGCAGTCTCGTTTCCGGGCAACCGCTGACCCACGTAGGGCGGGTCGCACAGGAGATCGTCAGCGGCAACTGGATGGAGGTGACCCATATCGTCGAGCGGAAGCTGGAAATGAATTTGAAGCTGATTCGCGTGTCCGCCTGGAGCAAGGTATTTGCCATCTCGCTGGTCGTCCTGAGTCTGTTGAGTCTGCGTTCCGATCGCTACCTGCAGCATCTGGCCGCACATTACCCGTACCTGGCAAAAGGCTTTCTCGGTGTGATTGCCGGTTCTGTCGCAGGTCTCGCCCTGAATGACTCCGGCATCGTGACCGCGGCTACGGCAATCATTTACCTCGTTGTCCCTGCGCTCTATACCGCACTCGGAGAAAAAGAAGATCAGCGGTACTCCACTTAAGCCTCGGAGAGAACGCTCCACTCGTCGTACAGCTTCTCCAGTTCCTCTCGCGCCTGCCGGATCAGATCGTTTCGCTCCTTTACCTGAAGATGATCGCTGTACACTTCCGGGAGACACAACTCTTCCTCCCATGTGGCGATCTCTTCCTCGCGTCGTTTGATCGTCTCTTCGATCTCTTCCAGGCGGCGAAGACGCTGGCGCTCCTGCCGCTTCGCCTCTTTCCCCAGTTCGTACGAAGATTTTTCAGGCTGGACGACTGCAGTCGTGCCGGCCTGTTTTGTTGCCGTCAGGGCAGCCTGTTCGGCGGCCAGTTCCGCCAGCTCCTGTTTCTTTTCCACGTAATAGTCGTAGTTGCCCAGGTAGTTGGTGACGCCGTCGGGGGAGAGCTCCAGCACGCGGGTCGCCACCTTGTTGAGGAAGTAGCGGTCGTGGGAGACGAACAGGATGGTTCCCGGGTAGTCGTGCAGGGCGTTCTCCAGCACCTCCTTGCTGTATAGATCAAGATGGTTGGTGGGCTCGTCGAAGATCAGGAAGTTGGCCTGCTTCAGCATCAGTTTCGCCAGGGATACGCGGGCGCGCTCCCCCCCGGAGAGATCGGAGATGCGCTTCTGCACGTCGTCACCGCTGAACAGGAAGTTGCCGAGCAGCGTGCGAACCTCTTTTTCCTGCATGTTGGGGTATTCGTTCCAGATCTCGCCCAGAACCGTGTTGCTCTCATTCAGGTTGCGATGTTCCTGATCGTAATAGCCAATCGTTACGTTGCTGCCCAATTGTACAGTGCCGGATAGGGCAGGAAGCTGTTCCACGATGGTTTTTAAGAGCGTCGATTTGCCGACTCCATTCGGTCCGACGAGAGCGACCCGTTCTTCCCGCTCGATTTCGAACGTAAGATGGCGGGAGAGTACGGCATCCGGGTAGCCGACGCTCAGGTTGTTCACCTTCAGCACGATGTTTCCGCTCATTTTGTCGATGTCAAACGAGAAATGGGCCGACTTGTTCTTAAGGATCGGTTTTTCCAGGCGATCGATCTTTTCCAAAGTCTTGCGCCGGCTCTGGGCCCGCTTCGTCGTGGAAGCGCGGGCGATGTTGCGGGCGATGAAATCTTCCAGCTTGGCGATTTCCTCCTGCTGTTTCTCGAACCGCTTCATCTCGTTCTCCAGCTTTGCCGCCTTTTGGTCGAGAAACTGGCTGTAATTGCCCACATAACGGGTAGCGCGCGTACGCTCAATTTCATAGACGACCGTCACCAGCTTGTCCAGAAAGTAGCGGTCGTGGGAAACGACGAGGATGGCGCCCGGGTAGTTTTGCAGATAGGTTTCCAGCCACGTGAGCGTTTCGATGTCCAGATAGTTGGTCGGCTCGTCCAAAAGCAGGATGGAAGGCGCCTGCAAAAGCAGTTTGGCCAGGGCCAGCCTCGTTTTTTGTCCGCCGCTCAGGTTTTTGATCGGCGTCTGGTAGTCCATGTCGGCAAAGCGAAGCCCGTGCAAAACGCCGCGGATATTCGCCTCGTAGCTGTAACCGCCGCGTTCCTTGAACGCTTCAGAACGGCGGGAGTAGTCTTCCAGGATCTGCTGGTACCGCTTTTCGTCGTTGAGGACAGCCGGGTCGCCCATCAGCGTCTCCAGCTTGCGCAGCTCCCTTTCTTCCTCTTGCAAATGGGCAAAAACGGAAAGCATCTCGTCCCAGATGCTCCGCTCCGATTCCAGACCCCCGTTTTGGGCGAGATAGCCCAGCGTTACCTCTTTCGGAATGCGGATCACGCCGCTGTCATAGCTTAACTGTCCGGCGAGAATTTTCATCAAAGTCGATTTGCCGGCTCCGTTTACACCGACCAGTCCGACGCGCTCACCGGTTTGTATTTGCAGGGAGATGTCTTGTAAAATAATGTCGATCCCGTATGTTTTGTGTATATGTTCAGCTTGCAGTAAAATCATGGGCGTTCACCTTCAAATGAACTTTTACATTCTATTACAGTGTAGCCCAGACCTCTGACAGGAACAAGTGTCACCCACCCCGAAAGAAAAAGGGAGAGGATGCAACCAATGGAAACACACACGGGCAAACAGCTGCTCCGCAGGAAAAAACTAGGGGTACGAGCGGCTCTGTCGCAGGAAGTTCGGGCAATCTATTCCTGTCAGGCTGCCAAACACTTGCTTGCCTTTGAACCCCTGGCAAAGAGCCGGGCTGTGCTGGCTTTTTACCCGTTTCGCGAGGAAATTGACATTCGTCCGTTTCTTGAAGCGGCCTCTAAAAGGGGACAGGAGGTGTGGCTGCCGCTCACCGTCCCTTCGGAGCGAAGAATGATTCCCTATCGCTACACCGGGCCGGACGTTCTCAGACAGGGGGCGTACGGCATTTTCGAACCGGATCCGAGCATCGCGGAACAGGCTGACCTTGCTCGGCTGGAGGCTGTCATCGTGCCGGGGGTTGCGTTTGATCGTAGGGGAGGGCGATTGGGATACGGAGCCGGCTACTACGACCGCTTTTTGTCTCTGCTGTCAAAAAAGCCGCTCTTGATCGGCTGTGCGTTTTCGTGCCAGCTGGAGGAGCACATCCCGATGGAGCCGCATGACTTTCGCATGGATTACATCGCCACGGAAGCCGGCGTCAGGCAGGCAGAGCAGACCTGTTGATGTTCGGCAAGAGCTGCCGCTTTTGTGTCAGGATTGAGTCAATTCCCACATACCTATAAACAGCGGAAAGAAAAGAGTGTACAATACTAAGATGAGACAATGGAGGATAGGGTATGACAAACTGGAAAGTGGGCGTTATTTCCGCAAGTGATTCCATCGCCAATGGGATGCGTGAAGACGATCGCATTCCCATTATTCGTCAGTTGACTGAAGAGTGGCTCCATACGGAGGTCGCGATCTATCGTGCCGTAACCGACGACATGGAAGATCTGAAAGAGAACATGATCGAATTGGTGGATCGTGAAAAGTGCGATTTGTTGATTGTCGCAGGTGGTACAGGACTCAGCCCCCGGGATGTCACTCCCGAGGTGACCGCCTGGGTGATCGACCGACCGGTACCCGGACTGGCCGAGGAAATGCGTCGCGCCGGTTTGCAGCAATCCCGCCGCGCCATGCTGACACGGGCGGTTGCCGGTACAAGGGGAAATTCGCTGATTATCAACCTTCCGGGGAATCCCAAAGGGGTGGAAATCTGCTTTAACGCCATCGGCGATATGCTTTCGGATGCCCTGCACATCCTGCAAGGAACAGGGCAGGCCAACGAGGATTGGGGAGGATTGGGTTGGTAGAAAAGCCAAAGCTGAAGGAAGTGCCGGTTCGGGAAGCGGTGGGGCTGGTCCTTCCTCACGACATGACGCAAATTTTGCCGGGCGAGTTTAAAGGACGTCTGTTCAAAAAGGGGCATGTTATTACGGAAGCCGACATCGAACCGCTGCTTTCCATCGGCAAGGAACACATTTACGTGTTGGACATGCCTAAAGGATACATTCACGAGGATGAGGCAGGTGTGCGCATCGCCCAGGCCGTTGCGGGTCCGGGCTTGACCCTGACAGAGCCGTATGAGGGAAAGGTTTCGCTAAAAGCGGAACAACTAGGCTTGGCCAAGGTGAATGAGCAGGCTGTGCATGCCATCAATGAACTGGAAGCCATCGCCCTCGCCACGATCTACACGGATCAGGTGGTGCAGCCCGGTCATACCGTGGCCGCGACTAGAATTATTCCGTTGATTATGGAAGAAGAGCGAATGATCCATTTGGAGAAGTTGGCCAAGAGCTTCCCAGAGCCGATCGTGCAGGTGAAACCGTTTCTCCCGAAAAAGGTGGGGCTGGTGACCACGGGCGGGGAAGTATTTTCCGGCCGGATCGCGGACAAATTCGGTCCGGTGATTCGGGCAAAGGTGGAGGCGCTCGGCTCGACCGTAGTGGATCAACGATTTGCCCCTGACGACAAGCAGCTGATCGAGAACGAAATCAAGCGCTTCCTGCAGCAGGGGGTTGATCTGGTTCTGGTGACGGGCGGCATGTCTGTTGATCCTGACGACCGCACGCCGGGTGCGATTGCAGGAGCAGGAGCGGAGGTAGTGCGCTACGGAACGCCGATGCTGCCCGGTTCCATGCTGATGGTGGCGTACGCGGGGGACACGCCGGTTCTCGGTCTGCCCGGAGCCGTGATGCACGAGCCGTTTACATCCTTTGACGTATTTTTGCCGCGCATTCTGGCCGGGGAGCGGATCGTTGAAACAGACATGACCCGGTTGGGCTACGGCGGCTTGCGCAAGTGTTAGGGGTAATCATTCTTCAGAATAAAAGGAGTGAACGTGGATGAGTACAATTGGGATTCCCGGTTTGATATTGATCCTGGTGCTGGCCTTGGTGCTGTTTGGACCGAAAAAACTGCCGGAGCTGGGCAGAGCGGTGGGACACACGCTGAAAGAGTTTAAGAACGCCACGCGCGGCCTTACCAAGGATGACGACGAGGATGACGAAAAGGCAAAGGAACAGCCGAAAAAGGTAGAGGTTATCACGGAGAAGGACGCCTTTGACCGCGAAAAAATCGAGCGGGAAGTACGTGAGCGCATGGAACGGGAACGCCTGGAACAGGAGATCCGCGAAAAGCTGGAGAAGGAGCGGCAACAGTCCATACAGGCAGAAAAGGAACAACCCAGAGCGTAATGTGAGGGTGAATTGAGATGACGGACCAGCGCGAGATGACGGTGGTCGAGCACCTGACTGAACTGCGGAAGCGGATTATCTGGGTGTTGGCCGTATTTATAGTCGCTTTAACAGCCGGGCTGTTTTTTGCCGGCCCCATGATCGAGTACCTGAAGCAAAAACCGATTGCCGAAGGGGTTCCGCTGATATCCCTGCATCCTTCCGATGCGCTGCGCGTTTACATGCAGTTCGCTTTTTTGCTGGGTGTGGTGGTAACCTTGCCTGTCGCCCTGTTTCATACGTGGCGGTTTGTCGCGCCGGGTTTGAGGGAGAACGAGCGTCGCGGCACCCTGTATTTTATCCCGGCTGCTTTCTTTTTATTTATTGCCGGCATCTTATTTGGGTATTTTATCGTCTTTCCGATGATCATGCAGTTTATGGCGGGGATGACGGCCAGTATCGGCGCCGACCCCAATTACGGCATCGCGGAGTACTTCGGGTTTCTGTTTAACATGGTCGTTCCGTTTGGAGTGCTGTTTGAGCTGCCGATTGTCGTGATGTTTCTCACGCGTCTTAGGATCCTCAACCCGATGCGGCTGGCCAAAATGCGGCGATTCGCCTACTTCGGCCTGGCGGTAGTGGCCGTAACACTGACGCCGCCGGAGATCATCAGCGACATTCTGGTGACCATTCCGCTGTTATTGCTATATGAACTGAGCATCTGGCTCTCCCGGATCGTCTACCGAAAGCAGCTGAGGGAAGACGAGGAGTGGCAAAACGAATACGATGATGAAAAATCTCCTGTCTGATGAAAAGGCAGGAGATTTTTTCGTACATCGGGTCATACTAACGAAGGAATGTGTTGGGGGGTGTCAAAGGTGTGGCTGATGCTTTGTCTGGCGTTGCTTTTTTCCACGGGAGAGACTGTTGCGGCTGAACCGGTCGAGTTGTTCGATACGGACAAGGAGCGGGTCGTGCAGACGTTTGACAATACGAGAGAATTTCAGGAAGCGGCCAAGGAATTGTTAACCAGTGTCAGCGGAAGGGTGCTGGAACTGAACCCGTCGCTTGCACATGCGTTGATCGTCAAGATCCCGTTGGTTCCGCCGCAGCCGCTCGTCAATCGTCAGGCCAGGATTGAAGAGAAGATCAGCGAGATCTTCGTCATCATGCCGAAAAAGGGAGAGAGAAAGCCTTGGATGATACTTCATACGCAGGAGTACGAAACCTTGGTCGTGGAGTTTTCCAAAGAGGTGTCCACATTGAAAAAGCTGGTTCAACTCTAATCGGAAAAAGCCCAGCTTTCTAAAAGAAAATGCTGGGCGATTGGTTTCATTTCGTTGAAACAAATGTTTGCGTATAGTAATCGGCAGAGACACCGACGCCAAGCTGCGTGAACCCTTTTTCCAGGATGTTCTTGCGGTGACCAGGGCTGTTCATCCAACTTTCGTATGCCTCGATGGCATCAGGATAACCGGCTGCGATATTTTCACCCGCCATCCTGTACTGAACACCTGCCTGCTTGAGCCGCTCGAACGGATCGAGTCCTGTTGTCGCCGACACGTGATCGAAAAAGTCGTGGGTTTCCATGTCCTGGCTGTGTCCCCTAGCCACTTGGGCCGCCTGATTGTTCCAGGTCAGCTGCGGAATCCTGTAGCGGTAGCGGATGACATTGACCAGATCGAGGATTTGTCGTTCGTAGGCGGCATTTACCAGTTCACGCTGCTTGACGGTAAGCGCCGGCGGGTCAAAGTTGGGAGCCTGGCCCGTATAGGTCCACTTGGTTTCGTAATATCCTCCCCGCAGCAGAAGCAGTTTGTCGATTGCGCGAATGGCAGTCACTTTGTTTTGGTTGTGCTTGTCAATGTAGAAAATGACCGGGGTGCCGTCAGAGAGGACCAGAGGCCGATCTTTCGCCTGGTTGGTGATTTGAATCTGGGCATGTTGATAGGCGAAGGAAACGACGTTTTTCAACTCGTGCTTGCGTGTCAGCGATTGCAGGCCGGTGCCGATGCCAACGCCGTCCAGCTTGGCCTGGGGAGCGTTGGAGTAAATGTCGACCACTTTACCGTCCAGCACGCCTACCTGTACATAACGGGCCGGATTCTGACTGTACACCCACCATTGATAGCCGAGTGCGCTTGGTTCTTTACGCACCGGCTGCCCAAGAGCGGCAACAACCTGCTGTTCCGACATTCCCAATTTGAGCCCGAACAAGCTTTGCTCCTGTTGGATTTCAACCGATGGCGGTGCGGATTTCCCTGCTGTCGCGGTCGCCTTTGGCGAAATTTCCGGCAGTTGAGGCAGACGGGGGTCTTTTCCCAACCAGACGGTACGGGTACGCTCATCCCAGCCGGCAGGCTTGTCCAGTTGTTCGCTGATCAGGTTTAACGGGACGAATACCGTGCCGTCATACTCCAACGTTGCGGGTACGTATTTCTTTCCGTTCAGGAAATAGCCTTCGCGATCGCTGGGACGAATCTTTTCACCGTCGACATAAATAGAGGCGGGGGACAGGTTGACGCGAACCTGAGATGAAGTGCCTGCAGCCATCATTTGCCCAATTCCCACACATGACAGTGCGAGTGCTCCGATCCACAACCACTTGCGCATAGACTTCCCTCCTTGGTGTACGATGTCTGTCTTTACTCTATCTATATGGGACTGAGAGTTTCATAGAACCTCTTTTTAAAAGAGTAGAGGGAAGTTCAGATATGGAAAAAAGTGAGGGAAAAATACTTGCAAAGTAGATGGTGTTTCATTATTATAGGAATTGGGTGTTAGCACTCCTCTTGATCGAGTGCTAACAACAAAAGTAACCTACATTTTCTGAGGAGGGTGTTTTTTGTGTTAAAGCCATTGGGTGACCGTGTGGTAATCGAACCAATCTCGAAAGAAGAAACAACCGCTAGCGGTATTGTTCTTCCAGACACCGCTAAGGAAAAGCCACAAGAAGGCCGCGTAATCGCAGTCGGATCCGGTCGCGTCGCTGACAACGGTGAGCGTATCGCTTTGGAAGTAAAAGAAGGCGACAAAGTCATTTTCTCCAAATACGCTGGTACCGAAGTGAAAGTGGACAACAAAGAATACCTTGTGCTTCGCGAATCCGACATCCTCGCGATCATCGGCTAAAAATCTTTCACATAACGAACGAACGGAAAACACATATTGTAGGAGGTTGAGTTTCACATGGCAAAACAAATCAAGTTTTCTGAAGATGCTCGCCGCTCGATGCTTCGCGGTGTAGAAGCTCTGGCTAACGCCGTGAAAGTAACTCTTGGTCCGAAAGGCCGCAACGTCGTTCTGGAGAAAAAATTTGGTTCTCCGCTCATCACCAACGACGGCGTAACCATTGCGAAAGAAATCGAGCTGGAAGACGCATACGAAAACATGGGTGCTCAGCTGGTTAAAGAAGTTGCGACCAAAACAAACGACATCGCGGGTGACGGTACCACTACTGCTACCGTTCTCGCTTATGCGATGATTCGCGAAGGTCTGAAAAACGTTACTGCAGGCGCTAACCCGATGGTTATCCGCCGCGGTATGGAAAAAGCAGTTCGCGCTGCTGTGGAAGAAATCAAATCCATCGCGAAGCCGATTGAAAACAAATCCGCAATCGCACAAGTTGCTTCCATTTCCGCTGACAACAGTGAAGTTGGCGAACTGATCGCAGAAGCGATGGAAAAAGTGGGCAAAGACGGTGTCATCACTGTTGAAGAGTCCAAAGGTTTCGTAACGGAACTGGAAGTTGTAGAAGGTATGCAATTCGACCGCGGCTACGCTTCTCCGTACATGATCACTGACACTGACAAGATGGAAGCGGTTCTGAACAACCCTTACATCCTGATCACTGACAAGAAAATCTCCAACATCCAGGAAGTACTGCCTGTTCTCGAACAAGTGGTACAAAGCGGCAAACCGCTTCTGATCATCGCAGAAGACGTGGAAGGCGAAGCGCTGGCTACTCTGGTAGTGAACAAACTGCGCGGTACCTTCACTGCAGTAGCTGTTAAAGCTCCTGGCTTCGGCGACCGCCGCAAAGCTATGCTGCAAGACATCGCTGTTCTGACTGGCGGCGAAGTGATTACAGAAGAACTGGGTCTCGAACTGAAATCCACCAAACTGCAACAACTCGGCCGTGCAGGTAAAGTCGTTGTTACCAAAGAAAACACTACCATCGTTGAAGGTGCCGGCGACAAAGCGGCTATCGATGCGCGTGTTGCTCAAATTCGTCAACAAATCGAAGACACTACTTCCGACTTCGATCGTGAAAAACTGCAAGAGCGTCTGGCTAAACTGGCCGGCGGCGTAGCGGTTATCAAGGTTGGCGCCGCTACTGAAACCGAGCTGAAAGAGAAGAAGCTCCGCATCGAGGACGCTCTCAACTCCACTCGCGCTGCGGTAGAAGAGGGTATTGTTCCTGGCGGTGGTACTACTCTGATTAACGCGATGAAAGCGGTTGAAAAAGTAAAAGCGGAAGGCGACGAAAAAGTAGGTGTGCAAATCGTTCTCCGCGCACTGGAAGAACCGGTTCGCCAAATTGCCGCAAACGCTGGTCTGGAAGGCTCCGTAATCGTAGAGCGCCTGAAGAAGGAACCAGTTGGCGTCGGCTTCAACGCTGCTACTGAAGAGTGGGTAAACATGCTCGAAGCAGGTATCGTAGACGCTGCGAAAGTTACTCGTTCCGCACTGTCCAACGCTGCATCCGTAGCGGCAATGTTCCTCACTACTGAAGCGGTTGTTGCTGATAAGCCGGAAGAAAACAAAACTCCTGCAATGCCAGACATGGGCGGCATGGGCATGATGTAAGAACGGGTTGCGCCCGCGAGAGACAGAGTTACCTCTGTCTCTCTCTTTTTTTGCTCCGGATTCGATGGATCAAGATTTTGCCTCTTTTGCAGAGAGCTGCTTTTTTAAGGTAGGATGAAAAAAGATAATTTCTTAGAAATTTCCTCTTGATTTTCTTCTTTCAAACATGTTATATTACTAAAGGTCAGCGCCGGAACGCGATGACAACCTTATCGAAAATGTTCTTTGAAAACTGAACAGCGAAGCGTTTTAAACAGCCAAGCAAACATGGTTTTGAACCTTGATCAATTTCTTTCTACCTTTATTGGAGAGTTTGATCCTGGCTCAGGACGAACGCTGGCGGCGTGCCTAATACATGCAAGTCGAGCGAGTCCCT
>NZ_JBIYSM020000049.1:0-26453 GCF_044759095.2 Brevibacillus soli | reverse complement strand
ACTCTGTTTGGATGGGGGAGATGTTTATGGTACACTTCACCTTATGGGTGCTCCTTTCTTTGTGGGTGATGTTCTCGACAAACACCATTCTACCAAAGATTTGGAGCACTTTTTCGTTTGGTTAAGGAATGTTACTTTCGAAATTCAGGATAAATAAAAATGGTACAGGTAAATCACCTATACCATTGGATCATAGTGTCATTTTGATCAAGATTCACCCGCTTACTTGCTGCTTTCCAGCAGGAGACGAATGGTCTTGTTCCACTTTTCCCGCGCTTGTTTGCGCAGCTCATCGGACCATTGGGGCTCATACGTTTTTTTCATATGGATTTTTCCCTGCAGCTCTTTACCCGTCCACCAGCCGCATGCCTCCCCTAAAAGATAAATAATGCCCATCGAGGTAGTTTCGTTCGTTGCCGGCAGTTGAACCGGGATCCCGAGTAAATTCGCCTGGTATTGCATCAGATAGGGATTTTGCGTGAGTCCGCCATCTACTCGCAGGGCGGTGATCTTCTGTCCAACCGCTTCTTCCATGGCCAGGAGAAGATCAGCTACCCGTTGTGCGATTCCCTCCAGAATGGCTTTGGCAAGCATTTTACGATCGGTAGAATGGGAGAGCCCCATGAACATTCCTCTGGCGTCGGAATTCCAGTATGGGGAACCGATTCCGTTAAGGGCAGGGATGAAGAGTACATCGGTAAGGACGTCTTGCGGTTGATCGGCAGATCTAAGCTTTGCCAACCATTCCTCTGACCAGCTTTGGAGTTCCGCAAGATCTTGATACAGCCCCAGCGCCTGCATGCCCCACTCAATTGCTGAACCTGCGGCATAGATAGCGCCGTCCAGCGCGTAAGTCAACTGACGATCCCGCTGCCAAACCACAGTGGTCAACAGTCCGTTCTTGGCTGGCGGAGGTGCAGTCGTTCCCACATTCATGTACGCGAAGCATCCGGTGCCGTACGTGCATTTGGACATTCCCGGCTCTACGCACAAATGGCCGTATAAGGCGGCAGGCTGATCGACGAGGCTAACCAGGATCGGCGCCTTAATTCCGCAAAATGCCTCCGGATCACAGTGACCGAACGTGCTTACCGTTGGCAGGATTTGTGGCAACCACGCTTCTTCAATCTCCAGGTATTGCAGGATTTCCCGATCCCAACACCCCATGCGGTGATGATAGAGAAGAGTCCGTGCCGCCGTAGATGCGTCGGTTACATAAGCCGCGCCGCCGGTCATTTTCCAGATCAACCAGGAGTCAAGCGTGCTGCAGTAAGCCCGATTTTGGTTGATTTTTTCCTGAACGGCCGGCACCTCTTCCATCATCCAACGGATCTTGGTCGCTGAAAAATAGGGATCAATACGCAGCCCTGTCTTCTCCCTTACTTTTTGCTCCCAATCGCCATCCTGTTTCCAGCGTTCCGCAATCTGATCGGAACGCCGACACGACCAAACAACGGCGGGATAAAGCGGATCCCCGCTAAGAGAGTCCCAAAAAAGCACAGTCTCTCCCTGATTTGCCAGCCCGACCGCTGCTACCTGATCAGGCTGAACATTTCCCTTTTCCAACGCCTCGGCCACGCCGATCCGTACTTTTTCCCATATCTCTTCGGGATCATGCTCTGTCCAACCGGACCGTGGATAGTGCTGCGTATGCTTCTGATAGCTTTCAGCAACAACCATGCCCTCCCGGTTGACAACCAGAATTTTGCTTCCCGTTGTCCCCTGGTCGATCGACAGCAAATAGTTTTTCATGGCGGACTCCTCCTTTGTTCCCTGATCAGAAGCTCGCCTTATCCTGTTTTTTCTCAATTGCAAATGTTCTGTCTTGAATGCCGATACGGCCTTCCATAATGCCTTTACGGAAAAAGAGGAAGTAGAGAATCACACCTAACACCATCAGGCCGGCTGCGACAAAGGCCACTTTGTGAAAATCAGCAGGAACGGTCAAAATTCCAATTTCAAAGAGCAACCATGCAATGGTAATGAAGGTAAGCGGCCCTCTCCACTTGCCAAGATCAAAATGATCCGATGTCGGCAGTTCTTTTCGTCTCCACGCGTAAGCGGCGACCGTGATCAAGTAGAGTGAAGCAGGCAGTACGGCCGTAGCACCAACCAACAGGGTTAAGGAATCTGCAAACAGAACGGCCAGAATCCCAAGGATCAATACCAGGAGGACAGCGTTCGTCGGAACCGAAGTCTGAGGCGACACTTTCTTGAAGATCGAGGATCCAAAGAAAACGTTGTCGCGGGACAAAGCGTAAATCAGACGGGAAGCAGACGCCATAATGATCAATCCGCAGGCGAAAATGGAGATCAACACCATCGCCAGAAAGATTGCGGAAACCGCTGTGCCAAGACGATTTTGCAAAATGTATGGGATCGGGTTAGCCGCAGATAGAACCGCGGGCAGATCGGTAATGGCAGCGGAAATCACGATCAGCATAATAAAACCGATGGAACCGCTTAAAATCACGGATAAGATCATTGCGCGCGGAACGGTTTTCTTCGCATCGATCGTCTCTTCGGACAGGTTTGCCGCCGCTTCGAAACCGACCAGCGTGTAGGAACCCATCAACGCGGCCAAAATAAATGCTCCCAAGTATGAACCACCAGTTGAAACGGCAGTGCCCGGATTGACCAGCATGCTCCAATCTCCGCCTTTGACCAGTACGACAACACCCAATACAAGAATGATGCCCACCATACCGATCACTTCGGTATACACGGCGATATCGTTAATGCGAGTAGCCAGTTTTACGCCGTAAATATTCAGCAGCGCTTGCACCACCAGCGTACCGATTACGATCCAAACCAGCGTAGACGACCCGGTATCCCAGCCAAACATTTCGGCAATGATGGGCGCCAAGGCGTAATCCACAGTCGGAACCACGATGACAAGAAAACAGAAAGCAATCCAACCGGCAAACCACCCTAAGCCGGGATTGGCCAGACGGCTTACCCACTGGTAGGAGTATCCGCTAAGCGGAATACGGCCAGCCAGCTCTGCGAAGATAATGGCAACCAGCAGGTGACCGATTGTCACAATCGGCCATGTCCAGATGCCTGCAGGGCCAGAGGTATTCAAGACAAAACCGTAGTTGGTGAAAATACCCGTCGTAATCGAAATGAATGAAAACGCAACGGCGAAGGAGCTAAACAGCTTCAACGTCCGTTTTAACTCCTGTGTATAATGGTAATGCTGCATGTCGCGCGTATCGTTGTTTTTGATACTCGGTTTGCTCATGGTCATACCTCCTCATTCATTTTTCGTTTGCATGTCGACAACAACGATCTGCAACCCTTTTTCTTCCAGTTGCTGCAGAGTTGATTGAGGGGCGCCAGAATCCGTGATTACGACATCAATGTCGGTCAACTCTGCCACTTTGGTGAAAGCGGTTACATTTATCTTTGAATGATCAAGCAACGCATACGTTTCTTTCGCGTTTTTTAACATCAGCTGCCTTACATCCGATTCCCCGACATGGTAATCGGTAAATCCGCTCTCCATTGACAGCCCGCCTGCGCCGATAAAAGCCTTGTCAACATAAAAGGGCTCCAGGCTTTTCCGCGCAACCGGTCCGGACAGTGCCAGCTCGCCTGACCGCAGCTCACCTCCACTCATAATCACCTTGGCATGGGGGTTTTTGGACAGCTCCAGCGCAACCAAGAGCGCGTTGGTAATGACCGTAATCCCCTTCTTCTCCAGGAGCTGTTTCGCAAACAATAGGGTTGTGGTGCCTAAATCTATATAAATGGCGTCGCCATCTTCCACGTAGGAGGCGGCGGCGACGGCAATTGCCTCTTTTTCATCCAGGTTCAGCACGCTTCTCTTCGCGTATGGGGGCTCCACATTCGTCTGATTTAATATCGCCCCGCCATGGACTTTTTTCAACAATCCTTTTTGCTCCAGCTCGTATAGGTCTCGACGTATCGTTTCCCGTGTTACATTTAGATTGTTGCAAAGCTCCGCTATGCGCACCGACTGGTTCTCTTTCAACCATTGCAGGATAAGCTGCTGTCGTTCTTCTTGCAGCATCGTTGTTCACCTTTTTCTTAAATGGACTGTTTTTTTGCAAACAGGGCCTGCACGTTTTCGGCAAACTCCCCGGCTGACTTTTTCACTGTGCCTTTCATTAAAATATCGCCCAGGGAAGCGAGCCGTCCGGTCATCTGCAGATCCATATCGTAATGGACTTCCGTCACGTCGGGGGAGAGCTCTTTTAGCAAAATGTGCAGTTGATTGCGGAATAAACCTGCCAACGCCACTGGCTGACCGATCATTTCCACCTTCAGCTCCTGCCCTTCTATCGCTTCCTTCAATTCCCCAATCGCTTTAAAATTGATCGTCATAAATTGGACCTTCACTTCCATGGTTGCTTCATAACGAGTCGGGTTTACCATCACGACCTCTTTACAACCCGGCACGCATCCCGACAGTTTTTCCACGTCCATGAAAACGGACCAAACATCCTCTTTTTTCGCTTGAATGGTAAACGAATCGGACAGTTTCATCGTATACACTCCTTTCGATCACTCTTGCAACAGATGCCGCATCGCTTGTTCTGCCAGGATGACCGAATTGCCGTGATCGTCATCCCCCATGGAAGTGCAGCTTCCGGCCGCATAGACATGCGGAAGATTGGTTCTGCCATTTTCGTCAACTACGATGGCACCATGATGATCGCGTTCTACCTGCGTTCCTTTTAAGAAAAAAGTGCTTGGAATGCGCCCTTTGGCAAAAATCAACGTATCACACTCTTGTTCCCGGATGATTCCGTTTTCGCGGTTTTTGAGCGTAATGCCCTCCAGCCGAGAAAACCCCGTAACGCCTGTCACCTCCCACTCAGCACCTGAAAAGGTGAGAAGTTCACCTGCATGCTTCTTTAGCAAGGCGGCAGCACTGCCGGTAATTCGCCCGCTCTCCATCAACACGATCCGGTTACCCGGTTGATACCCTCGCTCTAGGAGTTGCAGCGCCATCATCGGTGTCATCACCCCTGCCGGCCGTGAACCCGGAATGCGGTGAGCTTCCCTCGGCTTTTCCAATGCCCCGGAAGCAATCAGCAACCGTTTGGCCTCAACCGAGTACGTGCCCTCAGGAGATTGCACATACAGCTGATGTGGCTCACCTGGGAAAAAACCCACTACGGTCGACTGTGTTTTGATTTCATAGGGCAAATTTTCCGCTTTATTCAGCAATTCCGCCTCTTGGGCAAAGCTTGACTCTTCCCAATACGGTCGGGTAAAACCGCCGGGGGCTTTCTGATAATCGAGCAAGAGGACGTTCTCAACCCCCTTTTCCGCCGCCATTCGGGCCGCCGTTAACCCCGCTATGCCTGCACCAACAATGATCAACTCATATGTCATCCGTGTTTCTCTCCTTGCGTGAAAGCTAAATAAGAGTGGCGAACTCCTTTGACAGGAGCTGAAGTGCTCGCCATCAAATCAAGGATTTTCGGTATGCAGCAGTTACCCTGGCACTCTCCGAGCGTCGCTCCTGTTCTCCGTTTTACGCCATCCACTGTCTGCGGGGCCAACGGTCGGCGCAGCGCGTTTTCGATCTCGCTTCTGGTAATGGAGCGGCAGAGGCAGATGATTTCGCCGGTTTCTTGCTCTTCCACGAACAAATCTGGCAGCTCATGTTGCGAATCCTGTTTTTCTGATAGGACCAACCCTGCTTTTTCCAGCTGCTCGACCACCATCTGGGCAATGCCGGGAGCTGCGGATAAACCGGTGGAACGAATGCCCGCCGCGTGTACCAGTCTAGGCTCTATGTCCGATGGACGAATGACAAAATCGCCTGTGCTGCAGACCGCTCTGACGCCGGCAAACTGGCGAATGGAAGAATAGTCCCGGACGCCGGGAATCAACTTTTCACAGCCGGCTAGTACAGCTTCCATACCGTCGAGGGTGGTAGATCGATCTACCTTATCCTCTTGATCTTCAGCCGTTGGTCCGAGCAAGAATCCGCCGAATACCACCGGCGAAACGAGTACGCCTTTTGACTTTTTCGTCGGCACCGGCAGGATGATGTTGGAGATCGAAATTGGCTCTTCCGTCAGGATAAATTGCCCTTTTCGCGGAGTGATGGCATAGCTTTCATCTCCCACCAAGGCAGCAATTTCATCCGCCCATAAGCCGGCTGCATTGACGGCATAACGAGTCTCAATCTGCCGCCCGCTTTCCAGATGGAGGCGAAGACCGTTTTCCATTTTTTCGATCCGTTCCACTCCGCTCCCAAGCGATACCTCTGCTCCGTTTACCACCGCTATTTCTGCAAAGGCACGTGTAGCCCAGAACGGATCACAGATCGCTTCACCCGGAACCGCCAGTCCTCCGATTGTACTCTGGGAAACAGCCGGGTTAGCCTGTAGAATCTCTTCTCTTGACAGCCACTGAACATGGACACCGTTTGCTTTGGCGTTGGGAACATACGTATTTTCAATCAAGTCCTTTTCTTCCTCGTTGGTGGCGATCATCACCGCACCGCAAGGAATGAAAGGGATTTTTAAATCTTCCACCAATCCGGGCCATAAATCCCTGGCACGGCGAAGACACTCCGCTTCAATGGAGCCCGGCTTGGAGTCGAATCCGGTATGAACGATTCCACTGTTCGCCTTGCTGGTTCCTTCACATACATCGGGCTGCTTTTCTATCAACAGCAGCTTCAATTGATAAAAGGAAAGCGCGCGAAGAATCGCTGTACCGACCAATCCTCCTCCGATCACCACAACATCGTACTGATTATTTTGCATTTTGTTCCACCAGCCTCAGATTTATGTTTGCAATTTGTTGTTTTATTTTGCTTTTTTTATCATTATATTCAGATAATTCGAGGTTTGTCAATATGTTTGAAATTTGATGTGGAAAACTGACTCATGTATCACCGTAAAGTAAGAAAACCCACCCGGCATTAGCTAACGCTTCGCCGGGCGGGGCCCCGAACACTTTTCTAGCGGCTGTATGGGATGTCCAAATTTATAAATTCTTATACACAAAAAAGCAGTCTAAAACTAGAAAATAAGTTTTAGACTGCCAAATTTGTAATTGAACTACTAGTCACATTTTTCTTTTTATTTTTTTAAACTATTCACATATTTTTGGTATTGCTCTCCACTCGTCATATAGTATTGATAATATTCCTCTGGACTTTGAACGGTGGGGATCTCCAAATGGCGCTGCTTGGCCATCTTTTTCCATTCCTCTGTTTCAATTACTTTCTTAAGTGCCTTAAACCAAAAATCTACCGTAGCATCTGGTACTTCTCCACCGGTTACCAATCCATACGTTCTTTTGTATACCAAATCGATGCCTTTTTCTTTTAATGTTGGTACATCCGGGAAACTTTCAGAGCGTTTTTCTGAAAGAACGGCTAGTACTCGAATGTCTCCCGTTTTAATATAATCTTGAACGTTTGAAGGAATTCCAAGAGTTGCATCTACTTGTCCACCCAATAGACGAGTAAGGCTCTCAGAACCTCCGCCTGTTGGTACATAGTTTATCTTTTTAATTCCATATGCTTGTCGAATTTGATCCCAGTAAAAAGTCTCCACTCCATCAATGGCACTACTAATGCTGATCGTTAAATCCGGATTTGATTTGAGTGCATCGAGCAGTTCCTCGATCGTCTTATACGGAGAATCTTTTCTTACAATGACTAAAACTTCTGAAGCCACAAGGGGAATAATGGGCTTAATATCCGATGGTTCAATCCCGATCCCTTTCCAAATCGGATCGCCAAATTCATACATTCCCACTAAAACATAGGGATCATTCTTGCGCTTTTTCAATTCTTGAAATGCTAATGCTCCCCCGCCTCCCGGCATATTCTTAATGACAAATGGTTGACTGACAATGCCTTGCTCGTTAAGGATTTTGCTAGCCTGCCGTGCAGTCAAGTCAATAGTGCCTCCTGGGACAAATCCGACTAACCAATCAATCGGTTTATCAGGATAGTTTGAAGGTAAACCGTTGTCTTTGTTTCCCGCCGAGTTGGAACTGCATGCAGCTAAGAAAACAAGTGCGGTGATCAATAAAAAGTGAATCATTTTTTTTACGACACTTCTTTTATTCACATCATTTCCTCCTAAACTTAATTTTCAAGATAAGAATTTTTCGTAAATGATTCTTTCAAATTTATGATGAGTAGTTTGATCATCGGTGATAGGAGAATGGCTATTGTGATGATAATAAAAAACAAAGAGATGGGATTCACAAAAAAGATAGAAAAATCACCTTTGGAAATGGATAAAGCTTGTCTCAAATTCTTCTCAATATCCGGCCCCAATATTACTCCCAAGAACAACGGAACTAATGGGAACCCGTTTTTTTCCATAATGTAGCCGAATACTCCAAAGAAGATCATTAAACCAACATCAAATAAACTGAAATTCAAGGTATAAACACCTACAAAGCAAAGTACCGTTATCAACGGAACGATATAAGCGTCTACTTTTTGGATGAGTTTCGCAAAAACAGGGACAAATAACGTATTCATAATCAACAATAGAATGTTGGCTATGAACAGTCCGGCAAAAGCCGCCCAAACGATGTCTCCAGAATTTTTAAACAATAATGGACCGGGCTGCAAACCGACCATCATCAATCCACCTAATAAAATGGCGGCAGATCCTGACCCTGGAATACCTAATGCAAAAGTAGTAATGATGTCCCCACCTACACCAGCACTTACCGCTGCTTCTGGAGCGCTTAACCCTTGAGGGACCCCCGTTCCGAATTTCTCTGGATGTTTCGATACTTTTTTTTCTGCATTGTATGAAAGAAACGTAGCCAAAATCCCTCCCATTCCCGGCAGTACCCCGATCAGGAAGCCAATCACGGATCCACGAATCATCGCTGCAACATTGCTGATGACTTCATGAATTTTGGGAAACAATGAGGAATAGCCAAATGTTATTTGAGAATTCAAATTACGTCCTTGTTCTAGTCGAATGAGCGCTTCGGATAAACCGAACATACCAATACCGATTACCGTATAGTCAATTCCATCCCATAAATTTACAACACCAAAGGTTAAGCGTTGTTCACCTGTGACTGAATCAAGGCCAATCGTTGCCAACATTAACCCCAAGAACATGGAGATAACCGGCTTTAAGGGGTTTTTTTGCATCAATCCGCATGTGGCAATCATCGCAAAAACCATTAACGAAAAATATTCAGCCGGGCCAAACACCAAAGCAAATTTTGCCAATAGATTTGTAAAGAACACCATTCCCAATATACCGAATGTTCCCCCTATGAATGCGGCAATCGCACTCAGAGTAAGGGCGTAGCCTGCTCTCCCTTGCCGGGCCAAAGGATATCCATCGAAAGTGGAAACAAGTGCGTCCGCATCCCCCGGAACATTCATCAATATGGAAGTGATCCTCCCCCCAAACTTGCATCCTAAAAAGACACTCATCAACAGTATCAAAGCATCCAATTTATCTAATTGAAAAGTTAGCGGCAATAACATGGAGAGTCCTGATACGGGTCCGATCCCAGGAAGCGCACCTACCAACGTGCCTATGGTGATTCCAATCAAGCACCATAATAGTGCACTAGGATCTGTTAGAACCGTCGCAAAACCTGCAAACAGTTCAGTCAACATAACAACCCCCTGCAATCAATTGTAGTAGAGTATTGTTTTAACAGTAATTAGCTAAACAAACCTATTGGGAGTACGATTCCTAAACATTTTTCAAAAACTACATATATGGAAAGCATTAAGATGGCGGAAAACATGATTGACCTATAGAAAGACATTTTTTCAATGAACCACAACGACACTAGTACAAATAGTCCTAAACTGATTAGCATCCCGATTACTTCGGTTAAAGCAAGGCAAACAATTAAGAAAAAGACAAACACAAGCTGATTTTGAAAAATACTGCGTTTATTCTTCTCCTCTTTATCTTCAGTCTTTACTCCATCATACTTTCTTACAAAAACTTTAACTGCATAGCAAATGGTCAATATGCTTAAAATCGTTGATATAATCAGGGGAAAAAAACCAACTCCTAGCGATCCATTATATTCGGTTAAAGGCAAATCCAAAGATGCTTTCCAAAAGATTCCGACAAAGATTAACAAGAAGAGGGAAAAGAATCGGTTTAATACCACAAGAGTAACCCCCTGTCATTTTTTTAAATGAACAGATTTTCCCGCTTTGAGGACGAGCTTTTGGTTACGTAGACGAGAAATATCCTCTAGAGGATTCGATTCCAGGATCACTAAGTCAGCTAAATACCCTTCTTGGATTCGGCCTACATTCTCCGCTCTAATTGCTTCAGCGGCAATGGATGTCGTAGATTTAATGATTTGCATTTCTGACATTCCCGCACTTCTCATCACTTCTAATTCTGCAAATATCTCTTCAGGAGGATTGCAAGGTGATCCGGCATCTGTTCCGGTTGCGATTTTTACACCGTATTTGACAGCTTTTTCAAGCATAGAGAAGTGAATTTCTGCAACACGTTTTGCTTTTTCCACTGCATATTGGGGGATCCCGTATTTTTCCCCTTCCGCAATCCGGGTCATAGCAACCATCGTTGGTACCAATACCGTTCCTTTTTCAACAAACATTTCTAGAGCACGATCATCCGCATAAATTGCATGTTCGATCGTATCGACTCCTGCCTCCAAGCTGTTTAGAATTCCCTCTAATCCTTGTGCATGAGTGGCTACCGGTACGTTTTTCTTATGAGCTTCTTCTACTGCTACCTTAATTTCCTGTAGAGTCAACTGGGGGGAACCCGGTTCTTCTCCCTTTGAATAAATACCACCCGTTGCAAAAAGCTTAACGACATCCACATGGTTTTTTAATAGTTGTCTCGTTGCCTTTCTTACTTCGTCTTCCCCATCCACTTCTTTACCCATCCGAAAATGTCCGCCAGTCATAATTAGCGGAGTTCCAGAGGTATATACGTTAGGGCCTTCATGCAGTCCCAATTGTATAGCTTTTTTAACCGCTAAAGTGGTTAGGCCTGGCGATCCAACATCACGAATCGTAGTAACACCGAGAACCAGATGACGCTGAGCATTTCTCAATGCATGCAGCGTGATCATCTCCATGCTTTCTCCTTTGATGAAGGTGTCCGGATCAGGGCTTCCGTCACGCATTATATGGGTATGGCAATTGATTAGACCCGGCAATATCCATGCCCCTTCCAAATCTATTGCTTTTACCTGTGCCAGTTCATCGGAATGAAAGGGTCTATTCCCCACTTCTTCAATCTTTCCTGTTTCTTGATTGACAACAACATAGCCATTTCTAATCTCATGATCATGTACTCCATCAATGATGTTTGCATTGGTATAAACAACTCTCATTTTTAGGTCTCCTATCAAATGTTTTTTTTGATTGTTTTACCCCTACAAGTTACCTACATTTATCCCCTCCATGAGAGATCTAGTTGTAGGTTGTTGTCATTGAATACATCAAAACTAAAACGATGTCCTTCAGCTGTAAACCACAACATAGTATGCTCCACGGGTGTGCCATCTTTTGTGTAAAGAACCCTTTCAGCGCCTAAAACTGCACTATTTTCCTGTATGGATAGTGCTTGTGCGATTTCAGCCGAAGCACATTCTGCAAAAATCTCAAGGTGAACCTGCCTTATTGGTACATTTAATTTATTCTCTAAAATGAGATGGATGGGATTTTGTTCAGCCTCTTCAATCGTGACGAAATCCATTACGCTGGGATTCAAGTTGATTTGTGCCAGGACTGCCGGTTTTCCATCAACAAAACATAAGCGAAGAATGGTTTTCACTTTTTCGCCTTTTTGTAATTGGAATACTTCTCTGGTCGATTCATTCGCTTCTTCGATTTTATACCCAATTAATTTTGTTTCGTGAGACATTCCGGCTGCTACAAGAGTTTCATACACCCCTTTAAAGCCTTGAGTAGGATGATAAATCGTCGTATTCCGAACGAACGTTCCCTTCCCTTGTTTCTTCTCAATTAAACCTTTCTCTGTCATGTCCTGGATCGCCAAACGAACGGTAGTACGACTCACATTGAATAGCTCCATTAATTCTTGTTCTGTTGGGATCTTGGCCCCTTCTGTATACACCCCCTCCTGGATCTGTTTTTGAATGGTTTCTGAAATTTGTTGATACATTGGAATGAAACTCTTTCGATCTAACATGTACTTCCCTCATCTCCTCAATTTGATAATACGTTATAATACGTATTTTTTCAACGGTATATTCAAAATTGAAATAATGTTTGTTATACTTACAAAAATTAAACAATGATCATTTGATAAAGGGGAGAAAAGAGCATGAGTAACCCATACAAAGAGCTAACAATCGCCATGCTTCGAACCGGTATTCTAGGTTACGGAGGGGGACCTTCAGTGATCCCTCTCATACAGTATGAAGCCGTATCCCGCTACCGTTGGATGGATGATGATGAGTTTGGCGAAGTGTTGGCCATTGCAAATGCGTTGCCCGGTCCGATTGCAACAAAGATAGCCGCGTATTTAGGGTACAGGCTAAAAGGGATTACGGGAGCGATCTTGGCTGTTTTTTTACACATTTTACCTACAAGTATTGCGATGGTGATGTTACTCAAGATTGTTAGTGTGTTACGTGATTTATCGGTGGTTTCGGGAATGATTTCGTTTGTCATGCCCGTCATCTCAGTGATGTTAGGAATGATGGCATATGATTTTGCTGAAAAAGCCATCAAAGGTTTAGGTAAGTTAATAGGAGGCGGGTGTTTTCTCCTTTCATTTTTCCTGCTGCAGGTGATATCTGTTCATCCAGCGGTTGTGATTTTGATTTTTCTTGCCTACGGTACTGTCCATTTTAAACTGGATCATTGGTTTAAACGAAAAGGAACGACAAATGAGAAGGTGTCAGCATAATGGTATTATTATCGTTATTCGTTGGATTTTTTGTGGCAAATGTTCTCGGCTACGGGGGAGGGCCTTCTTCTATACCGCTAATGTATCAAGAAATTGTAAATCGGCATCAGTGGTTAACGAATCAGGAGTTCTCTAACATGCTTGCACTGGGAAATGCCTTACCCGGTCCGATTGCAACCAAAATTGCTGCCTATGTTGGTTATGATGTCTATGGATGGTGGGGATTAGGGATTGCCTTGTTTGCTACCGTGTTTCCCTCTGCATTGGCCCTGATCTATCTTTTGAGAATGATTCAACGGCACCGGCAGTCATTAGTGGTAAAAGGGATGACTTTGATGGTACAGCCTGTAATAGCTGTTATGATGCTGATTCTAACTTGGGAAATAAGTGTAGACGCTGCATATTCGATCGGTATTGAGCAATCACTGATCATTGCAGGTATTGCTTTTTTAGCCATTGGAAAATTTCGTATCCATCCTGCTTTCATCATCATTGCTTCGTTCGCTTATGGAGGAATTTATTACACCATCATTAACGGATAAAAAAGACTTGCTTATGTCAGCCATGTCCATTCAATAGGAATGCTTGTTCGCAATCGCTTTTCACCATAAAATAAACGTAGAAAGAATCAGGACTGGTGGTGTAAAAGTGACTGTCACAAAGCATCGAGACGCGATTTCTTTACTGGAAAAGGTCCAATCGTTTCCCTGGTATGTGGAAAAATATGTGGAACATAAGAAATCAAAAAAGAGCTCCCCATCCACTCTTCTCGGATACTTGCGTGATTTTGAGTATTTCTTTCGGTGGATGATGGCCGAAGGATTGACCGCGGCCACAGAAATGAAGGACATTCCCTTAGAGGATCTGAATGATTTGAAAAAGGAATCCGTCGAAAGCTATCTCATTTACTTGCAGGAGTCCCATCTGTACGAACGGAACGTGTTCCTGACGAAACCAACCAAGAGTGCAAAAAAAGAATACAGTGACCGAACGATCGCACGAAAAATCTCCAGTTTGAAATCGTTGTTCTATTATTTGTCTGCGCTTGCAGAAGATGAGGATGGGGAGTCTTATTTGAGTCGCAATGTGATGGCCAAAATTGAAACCAACGTGGAGGAAATCACGCCTTTAGCCCGTGCTCATTCCATTCGGGCCAAGATCCTCATCGATGAGGAGATTCAACGTTTCGTTCATTTTGTCTACGAAGGGTACCTGGCCTTTTGTGATACGAAGAGGAAACAGCTGCATCATCTGCAAAACAGGGACAGGGACACAGCGATCGTTGCTCTCATCTTGTCGGGTGGTTTTCGAGTCTCCGAAATCATTAACCTAAACCTGTCAGATATCGTGTTGGAAAAAAATCAGTTAAAGATGATACGAAAAGGCAAAAAGGAAGATGCTCCCTTCTTCAGTGACTGGGGGAAAGCTTATTTGGTTCAATATCTTGAGAATCGTGGAAAATATAAACCTGCGGAAGGTGAAGAAGCTGTTTTTTTGGCCCTTTCCCCTACCAAACCGTATGGTCATCGGATTGAACTGCGTACGGTACAGAAGTTCGTAAAGAAATACGGCAAGGCCTTTGGCATGCCTGATCTCTCCGTACATAAGCTTCGACATAGTTTTGCCACACAGTTTTTACGGTTAAATCCGGACCCTCACCAGCTTCAGGCTCAATTGGGTCACTCCAAGATCGATACGACCATGCAGTATGCCCATGTTCTTGATGATGCTTTAAGTCAAGCCATTAATCGTACCACTTCGTATAAAGAATAAAAAGGTAAAGGCTCTCTTACAACCCTGTTGGAAGAGAGCCTTGATTCAAAAATTTTACTTAAATGATCCTATTCACCTTAAATTGTACGATTTCATCTTCTGTATACCCAAGTTCCGACAAGATCAAGTGGCTATGTTCACCTAAAGAGGGGGCAGGCGTTTCGATGGACCCCGGTGTTTTTGATAATTTAATCGGGATTCCAGGCATCAAAACACGACCAGCATTCGGATGCTCCTGATAAATGACCATCTCTCGTGCTGCTACTTGAGGATGTTGGACGACCTTTTCGATATCGTTGATTTCACTGCATGGTATTCCTGCATCTTCAAAAACCTGGAGCCATTCTCTCCCGGTACGTTTACTCAAGACCTCACTCATCTCTTTCTCAAGTTGGTCGTTACCTGCCGCAACTACAATATGTCCATCCGACACGGGCAATACTGCAAACGGACTGATAGAAGGATGCCGATTGCCAGTTGCTTTGGGAGTACTTCCCTGAAACCGCATAGCGTGCAATCGCGTTCTCAACGGACGCTCCTACGCGGGTTGGCATCCCATCCGGTTCTCCGGTTAAACTCATGATTCCTCCCATCGCTTGCACGATTAAGTCGTAAGCTGCCCGTTGGCTGTATGGACCTGTATGGCCAAATCCGGAAACCGCAGCATAGATGATGGATGGGTTGATTTTTTCCAATTCTTCGTATCCAAGACCCAGTTTCTCCATGGTGCCGGGACGATAATTCTCTAGAACCACCGAGTTCAGCAATTTGTTAAAGCTTGATACTAATCAGCTTCAGTTCGGTCATTTCCTCAACAGCATATTTCACACCTTCGCGCCCAAATCCGCTTTCTTTTACTCCGCCATACGGCATGTTATCGACTCGAAAGGTCGGGAAATCATTGATCATGACGCCGCCCACTTCCAATTCTTCAGCAGCGCGCATGGCAGCCTTGATATTGTTTGTGTAGATTCCGGCCTGTAAGCCATAACGAGAATGATTGACTGCTTCAATCGCTTCCTCCAATGATTGAAAAGAAGATAAGGTGACAAGCGGTCCAAACACCTCCTGGCAAGAGACAGGTTCATCGGCAGGCACATTGATCAAAATGGTAGGCGGATATACGCGGTCAGAGATCTCCTTACCGCCTGTGAGTATTTCCGCTCCACGGGCGATGGAGCTTGCTACCCAATCTTTCATGCGGGCAACTTCCTTTGTGGAAATCATCGCCGACAAGTCTGTCGCTTCATCAAGCGGATCGCCAATGACCAATTGCTCCGCTGCCGCCTTGAATTTTGCAGCAAACTCTTCAAACTTGCTCTCGTGGACGAGGATGCGTTGAATCGAGATGCATACCTGGCCGCTGAAAGCAAAAGCCCCCATAACACAGCGGTCGATAAGCTCTTTTGTAATCTCGACGTTTTCGTCAATAATCAAACCGGAGTTGGAGCCGAGCTCAAGCGTGACGCGTTTGAGCCCAGCCTTGTTTTTCATCGCAATGCCTACTTCCGGGCTTCCCGTGAAGGTAAGGGCAGCTACGCGATGATCCTTTACCAGCATTTCTCCAACTACGGAACCTTTCCCTGGAATCACGTTTAACGCACCTGCAGGAAGTCCCGCTTCTTCGAAGATTTTTGCAAGAGCAAGTGATGACAGCGGCGTTTGACTCGCTGGTTTCAGAACCACCGTATTACCTGCAGCGATCGCCGGCCCCACCTTGTGTGCTACCAGATTAAAAGGGAAATTAAATGGAGTGATGGCGCCTACTACCCCAATTGGTTTTCTCACAGTGAAAGCAATCCGCCCTTCTCCCCCTGGCGCTGCATCAAGCGGCACTGTTTCTCCATGAATCTGCCTGGCTTCTGTGGCCGCAAACTTGTAGGTCTGAATGGTTCGCGCAATTTCTCCTCTTGCTGTTTTCAGTGGTTTTGCTGCTTCCAAGGCGAGGATTCGGGCCATTTCTTCTTTACGCTGTTCAAGCAAACTCGCAACTTTTTCCAAAATAGCTACACGTTCATGCGCAGGCATTTTTGCCATGGTCGGTGCTGCTGCCTTTGCCGCCTGGATCGCTTCATCCGTATCTTGTTCATCTGCCTGAGCCACGAGTGCGATGCATTCCCCTGAAAACGGGGAGCTTAGCTCTTCATAGCGCTTCGCTTCTTTCCATTGTCCATTGATATAGAGATGCTGTTTCATAGGATCATACTCCCGCTGTCATTTTGGATACATACAATTCTTTGAGAGCAGCACCGATGATGGCCAAACCTTCGTGAAGCTGTTCATCCGTGATGACGAGCGGTGTTAAGAAACGAAGAACGTTTCCATGCACACCGGCACTTAGAATAATCACTCCTGACTCATAGCATGCTTTGGTTAAAGCAGCTACAAGTTCTTTGCAAGGTTGTTTTGTGATTGGATCAATCAATTCTACGGCACACATCGCACCGAGCCCGCGAATATCTGCAATGACCGGAACTTCTTTTTTCAAGGAAGCAAAATAGCTTTGGATTGCTTCACCAATCACTCGTGATCTCCCAGGAAGATCTTCACGTTCCATCTTCTCAATGACAGCAAGAGCAGCTACGCACCCAAGCGGACTTCCGCCATAGGTACCGCCGATTTCTCCGGGATTTGGCGCATCCATGATCTCTGCTTTGCCGATGACACCACTGATTGGCAAACCTGCTGCAATGGATTTGGAAACGGTCATCAAGTCTGGCTCAATACCAAAATGAGTCGAAGCAAACATCTCGCCTGTACGTCCAAAACCGGTTTGAATTTCGTCGGCAATAAAGAGAATGTTATGCTTTTTGCAGATGTCGTACACGCCTTTTACAAAAGATTTTGGCGGAACAATAAAGCCGCCTTCCCCTTGTACAGGTTCCATGATGACAGCCGCTACTTCTTCGGGAGCCACTTCCGTGTAAAGAAAATCTTCAAATTGTCGTACACAGAAATCGGCATAGCTTTCTTCTGACATATCCTCTGGGCGATGCAACGGATAAGGGAACTGTGCTTTATAGGTGGCAGGAGCAAACGGCCCCATCTGGAATTTGTAAGGCTTTACTTTACTGGTTAAAGACATTCCCATCAAAGTGCGGCCATGAAATCCGCGCGTAAAAGATACGATCCCTGGTCTGCCGGTGTACTTTCGAGCGATTTTGACCGCGTTTTCTACGGCTTCTGCGCCACTGTTTGCAAACATCGCTTTTTTCGGAAATTTGCCTGGCGTGATTTCCGCTAATTTCTCGGCTAATGCCACATATGGCTCATACATCGCGACATGGAAGCAGGTGTGAATATATTGTTCTGCTTGTTGTTGAATGGCTTGCACGACTTCAGGCGGACAATGTCCTGCATTGATCGTTCCGATGGCTCCTGCAAAGTCGAGAAACACATTTCCATCTACATCGTACAGAAGCGCACCTTCCGCTTTTTCAACAAAGATGGGGGTGTTGTTGCCTACTCCCTTGGGAACATACTGTTTTCTTTTTTCTAGTAATTCAGTTGATCGCGGACCTGGTACTGGTGTCGATACGGATACAAATCGGTTTTTCTTTTCCATTTACATCTTCCCCCTATTGAAAAGTATTGTGCTCTTGATTCAAGGATGTTACCATGCGGCCACGGATCCATCTGTCCGAGGCTCGGTCCCTCCTGCAAGAACCCCATTCTCATCCCGAATGATGATCTGTCCTCGGCCGAAGCCGCCTGCATCCACCGCCCATTGGATATGATGGCCTTTTTCAGCCAACGAGAGTGCGATGTGTTCTGGCACGCTATGCTCTAATTCAACTGTTTTGTGAGAGAGCCATCTCCATCTTGGAGCATCCAAAGCGGCTTGAGGATTGAGATGAAAATCAATCATATTCATCACGACTTGCACGTGTCCCTGCGGCTGCATAAATCCTCCCATTACCCCAAACGGTCCGACCGGTTTGTTATCCTTGGTCAAGAACCCTGGAATGATGGTGTGGTAGGTTCGCTTTCCAGGCTCCAAGCGGTTTGCGTGAGAAGGATCAAGAGAGAAATTGTGTCCGCGGTTTTGAAGACTAATTCCCGTTTCAGGAACAACCAGGCCGGAACCAAAGCCCATGTAGTTGCTTTGAATGAAGGAAACCATATTGCCCTCTTTGTCTGCAGTAGCCAGATAAACGGTTCCCCCTTTTGGCGGTTCGCCTGATTCCGGAACCCATGCAGATTCTCCGATCCAACGTCTTTTCTCGTCACTAAAAGCGTCTGAGAGCAGCTCTTCAACGGAGATCATCATCTTATCTCGCTGCGTAATATGCTTTAATCCTTCGCTAAAGGCGATCTTCATGGCTTCAATCTGCTTGTGATACGTATCAACGGAATCTTTTGCGGAAAAATCAAACCCTTTTAGTATATTTAATGCCATTAAGGCAATCATTCCTTGTCCGTTGGGAGGAATCTCCCAAACATCGTATCCACGATAATTGACCTGAATCGGCTTTACCCATTCCGGTGTAAAATCAGCCAAGTCTTCCTTGGATAAATAGCCTCCATGTCGTTTGGAAAATTGATCAATTTTGTCAGCCAACTCTCCTCGATAAAAGGACTCTGCTTTTGTTTCGGCGATCGACTGGAGAGTTCTTGCATGATCAGGAGATCTCCAGATTTCACCTACCTGTGGAGCTCTGCCTTTGGGAGCAAACGTTTTGAACCAATGAGCAAATTCTTCGCCTTTTCCATGTTCTTTATAGGTTTCAAATGATTTTTTCCAATACTTGCCCAAGGTCGGGGAGATCGGGTATCCTTCTTCCGCGTACTGGATAGCTGGTTGCAATACCTCGTTGAAAGGCAGTTTCCCGAAGCGTTCCGACAGAGTTGCCCATGCAGCAGGTGCTCCCGGTACGGTCACAGGAATCCAACCGTATTTCGGAATACTCTCTATTCCCTCTTTTTTTAGTGCTTCAATGGAGATGCTTTTCGGTGAAGGGCCGCTCGAATTTAATCCGTGCAGCTCCCCTTTTGTCCAAACGAGAGCGAATGCGTCGCCGCCGATCCCGTTTGAGGTAGGTTCGACAACAGTTAAACATGCAGCCGTGGCAATCGCTGCATCAATCGCATTCCCCCCCTTTTTTAATATTTCCAAGCCCGCTTGTGCAGCCAAAGGCTGAGAGGTAGCAACCATCCCGTTTCGGGCATATACAACATTGCGCTGTGAGGAATAAGGGTAGTGTTGAGAGTCAAATTTCATCGTGATTTCTCCTTTTTTTGAATGTTTGTTCTTTTAATGAATAAACGCCATTCCATACACCATAGACATGGCAATGACAATCGCCGGATTCACTTTCTTTCTTTCAAGGAAAAAGTACGCAACTGCTGTCAAGAGAAGGGTATGTACCCATCCTGCGCCTTGTACCGCATTTTTGAAAAATTCGTAGGCTAGGATCCCTAGCAGAACAGCTACAATGGGTCGGACTGACTGGGTCATTGCCTTAACCTGAGGAGCTTTTTGAAAAATTGTGACGAACTTGAGGAGCAGGATCATGGCAATAGCCGTTGGAGCTACCGTCGCGAGGAAAGCGACAATCGCCCCGGGCACACCGCCTACTTGATATCCGATGTAACCCGCCAATTTTGTATTGATGGGGCTTGGCAATGCGTTGCCGAGAGCCAATATCTCGCCGAATTCCTCAACGGTAAGCCAATGATAGTGATTTACCACTTCGTTCTGGATGAGCGGGATGCTCGGTGGTCCTCCGCCATACCCCAGCAGATTGGCAATAAAGAATGCCCAAAAAATATCTATATACAACATGGTCATCATGCTCCTACATCCAATGACTTTTTTTCGTGCTTTCTCGTTTGCCAGGTGGAATAGAGAAAGGAACCAACCAAGGATAAGGCAACCAAGATTCCAGGATGTACATCGAGAAGGTGAATCAACACAACCGATATAAGCATCATCCCAACAAATCCCTGTTTATTTCCTGCATCCTTCCATCCTTTTACCGCAAACTCATAGGCTAAAGCGGCCATCATGATCCCAATTACCGGCTGAATGGCCTGCACCATGCCATGTACCAGACCCGACTCCTTCAGAGCGTAAACAAACTGCAGCAGCCCGATCATGGTGATGAGAACAGGGAGCGTAACAGCGGAAATAGCGATAATGGAACCCGCCCATCCTTTTACTTTATAGCCAACATAGCTTGCCATTTTTGTTGCGATGGGCCCCGGAAGCGCATTGCCTAATGCCAGATAATCGGCAAATTCATCCGCGGTAACCCACTTATACCTTTTCACGCATTCCGTGTGAAACAGGGGGATCATGGACGGACCTCCACCATAGCCAAAAATCCCGATACGAAAAAATGCGAGAAATATGTTCCAGTACTCCAAAGGAAACCCATCCTTTCCTCTATCTTCTTCGCTTGCCAATGACTGTTTGGTATTAAACAAATTGTATACAATAATTGTATACAATTTCAATAACATTTTTGATTTTATTTTTTATTTTCTGACACGTGAAGGAAAAAGATCAGTAAGCCTTTTGTGTGGGCTACTGACCTTCCAGACAGCAATCGATTCAGGCATGGAAATCAAGCGTGGATTATAGCTCCACGTCACTTACCAATCCGCCCCTTTTATTTTTCAAACTAGTAAAAATCGTAGCGAGCAATACGATGAAGATGAAAACAAGTAAAGCAGCTGAAATGGGTCTTTCGAAGAAAATGAACATACTTCCATCGGAAAGCGCCAGTGATTGCAGCAATGATGATTCAATTTGTGGTCCCAACACGAATGTGAGTACGATGACAGCCAATGGAATATCCAGCTTTTTCATAAAGTATCCGACTAGCCCGAAAAACAGCATGACCGCAACATCCCATAAACTGTTGTTTATGCTGTAAGCACCGATAAAAGATAGAAGCAAAATGATCGGAAACAAGAGCTTATACGGAATGAGCGCAATTTTGGCCCATACTCTTGCCATCGGTAAATTCATGATCAGTAGAATTACGTTACCAATAAACAAGCTGGCAATAACAGCCCAGATAAAATCAGGATTATTCTGAAATAATGCGGGTCCAGGGGTCAGTCCATGCATCATAAAAGCCCCGAAAAGGACCGCTACCGTCGGCGAACTGGGTATGCCTAACGTGAACAAAGGGATCAGGGCAGAGCCGCTGCACGCATTATTCGCGGTTTCCGGACCCGCTACCCCTTCAATGGCCCCTTTTCCGAATCTTGAAGGGTTCTTCGCAATTTTTCTCTCAACGGAATAAGAAAGCAAGGAAGCAATCACTGCATTGGCCCCGGGAATGAGCCCAACGATAAAGCCTATTATGGTTCCACGGCCGATCGATTTGAAGGTAGGGCTCCATTCCCCTTTCTCAGGCAGCAATCGGGTTACTTTGGCTGGCTTCTCGTGACTCATTTTCTGTTCAGCATTTAAGAGAATTTCTGAGATGCCAAACAGACCCATAGCAACGGCCACAAAATCCAATCCATCAATCAGATTAACGATTCCGAAGGAAAAACGAATCTCACCGGAAATAGGATCCATGCCGATCAAGGAGAGCAGTAATCCAAAGGTAGCCGCAATTAATCCGCGAATGACTGATTTCCCCATTAATCCAACTAACATCATCAATCCCATCAGCATCAACGTGAAAAATTCAGGTGGCCCAAAGCTTAAAGCGAAGGAAGCCAGGATCGGCGCCACAAAGGTTAATCCAATAATGGATATGGTCCCACCGATAAACGAGCCGATGGCTGCTACTCCTAAAGCTGTCCCTGCCTTTCCCTGCCTCGCCATTTGATGACCATCAATACAGGTAATGACCGAAGCGGCTTCTCCTGGTGTATTGATCAACACGGAGGTGATGGTTCCACCATACATGGCCCCGTAATAGATACCCGACAACATGATGATCGCGGAAATGGGATCCATGCCAAATGTAAGCGGGATGAGGATAGCCGTTCCGGAAACGGGCCCAAGACCTGGCATTACGCCAATAAACATTCCGACCGTTACCCCAATCAAACAGTAAAGGAGGTTCCACCAGGAAAGCGCACTCCCAAATCCATCAAGCAAATAGGTCATTGACTCCATATACGCTCCTCCCTCACCATCCCAAAATATTAACAGGAAGTGGTATTTGTAATAAAACGTCGAATAGCACAAACAAGCAAATGGATATACAGAAAGCCATCCCTAAACTTGTGTACCACTTGTATTCACCATTAAACAAGACAAAAAGGAATATCGTGCTCGCAATCACAAAACCAGTAAAAGAGATGATACATATAAGGAAAGCCAATAATCCAATAATGTTAACTATATTTCTTCTGCCTTCTTTGGCAGGCAGGAAATCAAGAAAAGGTAAGGGATTTCTAAACGACTCCGCTATGTAAAGGAGGGATAAAACTCCCAATATGGCGCTTAACCATACAGGGAACATAGCAGGCCCTGGTCCAAATTGACCTATATATTCATAATGTAGCGACTCCATGAAAAAAAGGATGGCGATCCCTAAAAAAAACATTCCCGCCCACGTACTTGCATTTTTCTTTAACAACGATTACACCACCTTACATTCACTCAACTGTCGCTATAAGAAGGGTATATAATGGGAATAAATTTCACCCTTATATACCCCTTTGCGCTTTATTTAATGATTCCAGCAGCTTTCAAAACTTCACCATTATTTTTATACTCTTCTTCAATCGCTTTTTTGAAATCGTCTGGTCCGGCATATGCGGTGTCGATTCCGAGCTTTTTATATTTCTCAATGACTTCGGGGTCTTCAATCGCTTTTTTAAACGTTTCGTGCAAGATATCTCTTATTTCGGCAGGCAAGTCTTTTGGCGCAAAAACCCCTGTCCACACATCTACCGCGACGTCAATTCCCTTTTCCTTAAGAGAAGGAATGTCTTTAAACGCTTCGGATTTCATCGTGCCCGTATTGATCAGAACCCTCATCTCACCTGAATCGACGTGAGGTTTTGCTTCAATCGCACCAATGATGGCTCCCTCTACATGGCCACCCAACAAGGCGGTGATGGCTGGCGCCGCTCCTTCAAAAGGCACCTGCTTGGTTTGCACGCCTGCTTTCATGTTCAGTGCTTCCATGGTAATATGTCCCGATAATCCTGTACCGGCAGTGGAATATCGGAATTTGCCAGGGTTTTGTTTTACATAGGCCAACCACTCGTCAAAGGTTTTCCACGGTGCATCGGACCTTACTACCAATACGTTTGACATGGAAACGACTCTCATAATCGGCTGAATATCATTTGGTGTATATTTTGTTTTGCCGAAATGCGGCTGAATGGTAATAGGTCCTCCTGTCGTCGTGCCAATGACATAGCCATCTGGCTGGGTCTTCACCACTTCTGTCGTTCCGACCGTGCCGCCGCCGCCCGGTTTGTTCTCGACAACAATGGTTTGGCCATTAGGCAGGTACTTGTTTGCTGCCTGCGCAATAATCCTCGCCGCAATATCCGTATTCCCCCCAGGTGTAAATGGCACGATCATCTTGATCGCTTTTTTCGGGTAATCAACTACTTTGCCAGGATTCGTACCTGTTGTTTGTTGACCGCATGCCGTCAGTAGTGCAGATACCAGCAATAAGCAGCTGGCCACTCCATAAAAACGCTTTCTTTTCAAATGATTTCCTCCCCTTTTTACGAAAGATTCCTTTATTGACATATTTCTTTCTGTGTGCAAAACTGTATACATAAATTGTATACAATTTAGATTTGATTATATTGAATATTTTTCGAAAAATCAATAGGTTGAAAATATTAAATAATCCTATAATAGAACTAGTTCTGACAGTGAGGAGGTATTCATATTGGAAGCTGCGGAAAAAACATCACTTGTAGACAAAATCTATCTACAAATTAAAAGGGCGATTGTAAATAGAGAAATTCCTCCTGGTACCAAGTTATCGGAGGAAGTATTGGCAAATATTCTCAATGTAAGCCGGACGCCCGTCCGTACAGCATTACAAAAACTTTCCTACGAAAAACTGGTAGACATTAGTCCTCGCAAAGGAGCTTCTATTGCGAACCCAACTGCTAAGGAAGTAAAAGAAGTTTTTGAGATGAGGATCTTACTCGAAGAATATACCGTGGAAATGGCTTGTCGAAACTTTAAACAGACAGACGATACCGCTGCGAGACTAAAACATGTACTTGCCATTGAAGAAAAGGCTTATCGGGACAAGGATTTTAGCAATGTCTTGCAACAAGTTCACAACTTTCATATCGAGATCGCAAAGCTGTGCAATAATGGCCTCATCGTTCGTCACCTGCAGGAACTTATTTTGCTGACGAACATATACATCACGTTTTATAGTGAAATGAGTATAGAGTCTCCAAACTCCCCAGGGGAACATCTCAAAATCTTGCATGCAATCGAAAATAACGATGTCGCTTTGGCCAAATATCTGATGCGGCGACATATCGAAGATGTAAGCAAGCGACTCAATTTTAATTTGATTCGGAATTACAATATCAATCTGCAGGACATATTGCTAGGTCAAGGCTTGGATGTACGTGAATAGACACCTCCATCCTTTCATAACAAATGAAGCCCGCGATCCTTTTCATGGACGGGGCTTCATTTTTATGATGTCATCTTTTACACTATTTTTCTTTCGCCTGCAAGCCGCAAAACCGTATGGTAAAGAACATTCGCTCCATCTCCACAGTCTTCCTTAGAACTCCACTCGGCGGGATTGTGGCTGATTCCATCCTTGGAGCGAACGAAAATCATCCCGATTGGGCAAAAGTCTTTGAATTGCATTCCATCGTGGCCGGCCCCGCTGGGAAGCGTCATCGTTTTGCGTCCTATTTTTTCACATGCCCATTCAATCGTTTCTCGAATTTCTTGGGAACAAGGGGCAGGTGCTACCCGTTGCAAGGTTTCTATATGGATAGCCACACCGCGCTCGTCACAAATTTTTCGGGCGTTGGATATGATCTGATTCTCGAGTTCGGTACGAACCTGCTCGTCGATATCGCGAAGATCCAACGTGAATTCGACTTGTCCGGGAATCACATTAATCCCACCCGGTTTAACGGAGATCTGCCCAACCGTTCCTACCGCGTCCGGGTATTTTTTTACCTCGTTATCTATTGCTTGTATCACAATAGCGGCAGTCGTTAACGGATCCTTGCGAATCGTCATGGGGGTAGCACCTGCATGGCCAGCCTCACCGAACAATGTGAATTTCAGCCACAAAGGACCTGCGATACCCGATACAATCCCCACGGATAAGCCACTGTTTTCCAGAATCTTTCCCTGTTCGATATGTAGCTCAAGATAGGCTTTCACCGACCCTTTTGCTCGTGCCGCCTCTGATATCCGGTCAGGATCGAGTCCAGCTTCTTTCATCGCTTGTGCAAGGGTAACTCCCTGTTGATCCGCATGTTGCAAATGCTCATGCTGCAAAGTTCCTGCAAGGGCTCTGCTCCCAATCATCCCAAAATGGAAACGGGTTCCTTCCTCGTCGGTAAACGCGATTACTTCAATGGGATGCTCCGTCACCACCTTATGTTCCTGCATGGATTGCAACACCTCAACAGCCGCAATCACACCAAGAGGACCATCAAACATACCTCCTTGAGGAACGGAGTCAAGATGTGAACCCATGATGATTGTAGGAGTGTCTTTTTGGAGTCCTTCTTTTCGGCCAATCAAATTCCCTGCAGCGTCTTCTCTGACAAACAGGCCGGCTTCTTTCATATAAGACTTCCATGCCGCGTTCACGGCATCACTGATGAATGAAAATATTGTCAATACTGCTACTACGGCTGGCGAAG
>NZ_JBIYSM020000048.1:0-26492 GCF_044759095.2 Brevibacillus soli | reverse complement strand
CTTCGCCAGCCGTAGTAGCAGTATTGACAATATTTTCATTCATCAGTGATGCCGTGAACGCGGCATGGAAGTCTTATATGCTGAAAAAAACGTACCGACAACCGTCGGTACGTTTTTTCTTGCTAACCAATCTTATCTTTTGCTGGTCATGGCTGCGCGAACGAACTCGCGGAACAGCGGTTGCGGACGGTTCGGACGGGACGTAAATTCCGGATGGAACTGCGTCGCCAGGAACCATGGATGGTCAGGTATTTCCACGATCTCAACCAGTCTGCCGTCCGGCGTGGTTCCGGCAAAGCGCAATCCATGCTGTGCCAGAAGATCGCGATATTCGTTGTTTACCTCATAGCGATGGCGATGGCGCTCGTACACCAGGGTGCTGTTGTATGCTTTTTCGGTCAGGCTGCCCGGTTCCACCTTCGTTGGTCCAAGGCCCAGGCGCATCGTTCCGCCTTTGTCCTCGATCTCCTTTTGCTCCGGCAGCAGGTCGATTACCGGATACTGGGTATCCGGATTGATCTCGGAGCTGTTCGCTCCGTCCAGACCGACTACGTGGCGGGCAAACTCAATAACGGCGATCTGCATGCCCAGACAAATGCCGAGGAACGGAATTTTCTTCTCGCGGGCGTAGCGAGTGGCGTTGATTTTTCCTTCAATGCCGCGATCGCCGAAGCCGCCCGGCACGAGAATGCCGTCCACGTCGCCAAGCAGCTCGTCCACGTTTTCCGGCGTCACTTCTTCCGCGCTTACCCATTTGATGTCAATGTCGGTATTATTGGCAAACCCACCGTGATACAGCGCTTCCGCCACGGAGAGGTACGCATCGTGCAGCTCCACGTATTTTCCCACGATCGCAATTCGGGTGGTACGGCTCAGGCTCTTGATCTGATTGACGAGCGCTTTCCATTCCGTCATGTCCGCTTCCTTGCAGGTGAGACCGAGATGACGGCAGACGTAATCGTCAAGACCTTGCGCTTGCAGCTGCAGCGGTACATCGTACAGGGTCTCGGCGTCAACTGCTTCGATCACAGCGTTCTTGTCAATGTCGCAGAAGAGAGCCAGCTTGTCTTTCATCTCCTGGGAGAGCGGGTGCTCGGTACGGGTCACGATCACGTTGGGCTGGATACCCAGGCTGCGCAACTCTTTCACGCTGTGCTGCGTCGGCTTCGTCTTCATTTCCCCTGCCGCCTTGATGTACGGGATCAGGGTCACGTGAATGTACATGACGTTTTCTCTTCCGATATCGCTCTTGATTTGGCGAATGGCCTCGAGGAACGGCAGGCTCTCGATGTCTCCCACCGTACCGCCGATCTCGGTAATCACAACATCCGCACCGGTCTCGCGGCCCGCACGGAACACACGCTCTTTAATCTCATTGGTGATGTGAGGAATCACCTGTACGGTGCCCCCCAGATAATCACCGCGCCGCTCCTTGGCAATGACAGCGGAGTAGATTTTCCCCGTCGTTACGTTGGAGTTGGCGCTCAGGTTGATATCGATAAAACGCTCGTAGTGACCCAAATCCAGATCGGTCTCAGCGCCGTCATCGGTTACAAACACTTCTCCGTGCTGATACGGGCTCATCGTTCCCGGGTCCACGTTGATGTATGGATCAAATTTCTGGATCGTTACCTTCAGTCCTCTGTTCTTCAAGAGTCGGCCGAGAGAAGCGGCCGTGATCCCTTTACCCAGCGAGGAAACAACCCCGCCTGTTACAAAAATATACTTTGTCATCCTAATACGTCCCCTCTTTCCCTGTTCCGGTATCAATCATGAATCCTGCAATAAATGCGGATGAGGCCGGCTCCAAAAAAGAAAAAACAAAAGCGGTTCCCATCCCGTTTTTCACGCGGGTAGGGGCACTTTTGTTTTATAGGTTTCCATATTCATACGTTCTTCATGTGAAGCCCAAGGAGTATTTTATCTTGTTTGTCTGATCGAAGTCAAGGACTTAAAAATCGTCTTTTTCGTCTTCCATTTCTACGTCCGTTTCTTCTTCGATGCCTTCTTCTTCGAAGAGATCGTCTGCTTCTACGATATCCTCTTCCTCTTCCAGCTCGGCGTCGAGATCTTCCTCTTCCAGCGCGGCGTCCTCCAGGAACTCTTCGTCATCTTCGAAGATGACAATCTCGTCTTCTTCGAACTCGTCAACCAGTTCTTCTTCGATTTCGTAATCGTCGTCGAAGTCGTCGTCCAGGATAACCTTTTTCTTTTTGCCGCCCTCTTGGGTTTCCTCGACGGTATCGGTGGGGTACCAGCGTTTAAGACCCCAGGTGTTATCGCCGAGGCATACGAAACGGCCGTCAATGTTCACTTCTGTGTATACCTGTGCAATCATGCCCATTTTTTGTTCGTTTGACAAGTTACGCAGAACGGCAATCTCATCCATCAACTCGCGGAAATTATAAGGCCGATTCGTTTCACGGAGAATCTCGTATGCAATGTCAACGAGTGCCATTTCACTCAGTTTCTCTGGTTCAATATGCGCAAGTAATTGACTCACCAGGGCACGTCCTTTCGTAACAATAAATTGGCTATCATACAGTATTCCTTATTTTAGCCTAAAATGCAAGGATTTCAAACGATTCTTCGGCTCACCAAGAAAACCCACCCGGCATTAGCCAACGCTTCGCCGGGCGGGGCCCCGAACACTTTTCTAGCGGCTGTATGGGATGTCCAAATTTATTATACACCGAAAAAATACCGCCTGACGCGGGTTCAGGCGGGACATTTGCTCTCATTACATATTGCGGCGGTACTTTCCGCCTACCTCGTAGAGAGCGGAGCTGATCTGTCCAAGCGAGGCCACTTTTACCGTCTCCATCAGCTCGGCAAAAATGTTGCCGCCGGACATCGCCACTTCCTGCAATCGGCGCAGGGCAGCCGGTGCTTTGTCCCGGTTGCGCTCCTGGAACTCGCGCAGGTTGCGGATCTGATGCTCCTTCTCTTCTTCTGTCGCACGTGCCAGCTCGATTTCATAATCGTCTTCCGACGCGTTCGGATTGAGGAAGGTGTTCACACCGATGATCGGCAATTCGCCGGTGTGCTTCTTCATCTCGTAGTACATCGACTCGTCCTGGATCTTGCTGCGCTGGTATTGGGTCTCCATCGCGCCAAGCACACCTCCGCGCGCATTGATCCGCTCAAACTCCTGCAGCACGGCTTCTTCCACCAGGTCGGTCAGCTCTTCGATGATGAACGACCCCTGCAGCGGGTTTTCGTTCTTCGCCAGTCCCAGCTCCTTGTTGATGATCATCTGGATCGCCATGGCGCGGCGGACGGAGTTTTCCGTCGGCGTGGTGATGGCCTCGTCGTACGCGTTGGTGTGCAGCGAGTTGCAGTTGTCGTAGATGGCAATCAGCGCCTGCAGCGTGGTTCGAATGTCGTTGAAGTCCATCTCCTGCGCGTGCAGGGAGCGGCCGGATGTCTGGATGTGATACTTCAGCTTTTGGCTGCGTTCGTTCGCGCCGTACCGGTTTTTCAGCGCAGTCGCCCAGATACGTCGGGCTACCCGGCCGATGACCGTATACTCGGGATCAAGACCGTTCGAGAAGAAGAACGACAGATTGGGCGCAAAGTCGTCGATGTGCATGCCGCGGCTCAGGTAGTACTCAATGTAGGTAAAGCCGTTGACCAGCGTAAATGCCAGCTGGGAGATCGGATTGGCTCCCGCTTCCGCGATGTGATAGCCGGAGATGGAAACGGAATAGTAGTTCCGCACCTTGTTGTCGATAAAGTACTGCTGAATGTCCCCCATCATGCGCAGGGCAAACTCTGTGGAGAAAATACACGTATTTTGCCCCTGATCTTCCTTCAGAATATCCGCTTGTACGGTACCGCGCACGGTGGACAGGGTATACGCCTTGATTTGTTCATATTCTTCCGCAGATGGCTGGCGACCTTCCCGCTGCACGAACTTCTCCACCTGCTGCTCGATGGCAGTGTTCATGTACATTGCCAGAATCATCGGCGCCGGTCCGTTGATGGTCATCGAAACGGACGTGGACGGTGCGCACAGGTCGAAGCCGGCGTACAGCTTTTTCATGTCGTCCAAGGAACAGACGCTAACGCCGCTGGTACCGATCTTCCCGTATATGTCAGGTCGGTAGTCCGGATCCTCGCCGTACAAAGTTACCGAGTCAAACGCCGTACTGAGGCGCTTCGCCTCGTCGTTTTGAGAAAGAAAGTGGAACCGGCGGTTGGTTCGTTCGGGCGTGCCCTCTCCGGCGAACTGCCGCTTCGGATCCTCCCCTTCGCGTTTAAACGGAAACACGCCGGCCGTGTACGGGAACTCTCCCGGCACATTTTCCTTCAAGGACCACTTCAGGATTTCGCCCCAGTCCTGAAAGTCAGGCAGGCTCACTTTCGGGATGCGGGTGCCGGACAGCGACTCGGAATACAGCACGGTCACGATTTCCTTGTCCCGTATCTTGGTCACCAATTGATCCTGTCTGTACGCTTCCTTCAATTTGGGCCAATTTTCCAGAATGCGGCGGCACTCCGGATGGAGTTGGCTTTCAAAGTGGGCGATCTGCTTGTCTAAAACAGCTTCGACTTCCATTGCTGCAGCATCACCGGAGGCAAGCACAACCTCCTTCGCCCCGTGAAGCTGGAACAGCTTTCGTGCAATCGCCGACTGTTCTTCTGTAAAAGCCCGGTATTGGCGAACCGTATTGGCAATGTCCTGCAGGTAGGTGATGCGCTCGGAAGGAATCAGCGATTTTTTCTGAATGGCCACCGGAGTCGGATCAAGGTTGGCGATCGGCCAATCCACGCCCGTCTTTTCCACAAGCTTGTGCATCAGGGCAGCAAACAGAACATTGGTGCCCGGGTCGTTGAACTGGCTGGCAATGGTTCCGTACACCGGGATCCTGTCATCCGGAAGGTCGAACAGGTTGTGGTTGCGACGGTACTGTTTGCGCACTTCACGCAGCGCATCCTCCGAGCCCTTCCGCTCAAACTTGTTGATCGCCACCAGGTCGGCGAAATCCAGCATGTCGATTTTTTCCAGCTGGGACGGTGCGCCGAACTCACTGGTCATGACGTACATGGAGACATCGCACACCTCTGTGATTTGCGCGTCGCCCTGGCCGATTCCGCTCGTTTCCACGATGATCAGATCAAAACCGGCGGAACGGGTAATCTTGATGGCATCCTTGACCGCACCGGAAAGCTCGGAGCCGGACTTCCGCGTAGCCAGACTGCGCATGTAAACGCGCGGTGTGTTGTTGGCGTTCATGCGGATGCGGTCGCCAAGCAGCGCGCCGCCTGTCTTTTGCTTGGACGGGTCGACGGACAGGATGGCAACCGTTTTGTCTTTATAAGTGTAAAGGAACCGGCGGACCAGTTCGTCTGTCAGCGAACTTTTCCCCGCTCCCCCGGTACCGGTAATCCCCAGAACGGGTATCGTCTGTTCCGTCTGAGGCAGCCGCTCTGCCACAGGAGCGAATGCAGCCGGTTCCTGCACCGCGTACTCCGCCACCGAAATCAGCCGGGCGATTGCTTTGTGGTTCTGCTCGCGCAGCGCTTCCACTTCATTTTCCAGCTGTTTGACGGTGGGGAAGTCGGTTTCTTGCAGCATGTGGTTAATCATGCCCTGCAGCCCGAGACGGCGGCCGTCGTCCGGAGAAAAGATCTTGCAGACGCCGTATGCTTCCAGCTCGCGAATTTCGCGCGGAACGATCACACCGCCGCCGCCGCCAAACACCCGGATGTGACCGGCTCCGCGCTCTTTCAAGAGATCAATGACGTATTTAAAAAATTCCACGTGCCCGCCCTGGTAGGAGCTGATGGCAATCCCCTGCACATCCTCCTGGATGGCGGCGGTCACAATCTCGTCAACGGAGCGATTGTGACCCAGGTGAATGACTTCCGCCCCGGACGACTGCAGGATACGGCGCATGATGTTGATTGAGGCATCGTGCCCGTCATACAAACTGGCTGCCGTGACAAAGCGGATCTTGTTTTGCGGACGATACACTCCCGTTTCCATCGTTCCACTCTCCCTTGGAATCAACTAATTGGAAACACCGATTTCATTTAGCAAAAGAGCTGTCTGCTTCTCTGTGTACTCTTCCAGCGTGTAATGCTTTCTCAATGTCCAGCGGCGGAACACCCACATCTCACCCAACACCATGATGTTGTCCGCCATCAGTTTGACGTGCTTTTCGTCCAGGCGGATGGAACCGTCGGCAATTCCTTTCCGCAGAATATCTTCAAAAATGAGGGAGATCTCTTCTTCCCGCTGCAGGACGTAGCGAAGCGTTTCCTTGGGCAGCGACTTTGTTTCCTGATAAATCAAAAGAACGCGGTCGCTCATCTGGTCCATCACGCGGAAAAAGCTGCGAAGCGCCATTTTCATGATTTTCAACCCGTTGCCTTTAAAGGTGATGGCTTCGCGAAGTCGGCTTTCCACCTCTGCGTGAATGGCGTCACATACCAGGTAGAGCACGTCTTCCTTCGATTCAATGTACTCGTACAGGGTGCCGATGCTAAAACCGGACGCTCGGGCAATCTCGCGGGTGGTTGTTTTGTGAAACCCCTTGTTGATAAACAGGTCAACCGCCGCTTCAATGATTTGCTCCCGTCGCTTTTCAATCAGTTTGGGATCCTTCACCAGGGAAGGGATGGTTTTCTTTTTCTCAGTCACGACAATCGTCCACCTTTCTAGCCGACTGAGCGTTTGGTCGGGTAAAACGAAGAAAAAAAGACCGCAACGCTCTCCATGTGTATGATGACTATTATACGTCCATAGAGAAGCGAACGCCAATCTTTCTTTCCATTTGGGTCAACGACTGTGTCCGAACAAATCCCGCACGATGGTTTCCGCCGTGCTGCAGGGGTCTTGCTCCCGCTCTGCGACACGGTTCATCTCTGCTGCGTACGCACCGCCCTGCATTTTGCGAAGCATGCGCCGATAGATGTGATCGCGAACAATCTCCAGCACCTCGTCCTGCAGATGACGGGAGCGCTGCTCTGTCAGCCGGCCGCTCTCCTGTAAAAAGCGGAAGTGACGCTCTGCCTCCGCCCACAGTTCGGACATGCCGTGGTTCTCAGTGGATATCGTACGTACGATTGGCGGACGCCAGGGAGCATCGTGTTTCACCAAATCGAGCATCTGCTCCACTTCGATCTGCAGTTTATCCACGCCCGGCAAATCGGCCTTGTTGATGACAAACAGGTCGGCAATCTCCATGATCCCCGCTTTAAATGCCTGAACGGAGTCTCCCCCGCCGGGATTGAGCACAACGATGGTCGTATCGGCAATGGTCATGACGTCCAGCTCCGATTGGCCGACGCCGACCGTTTCGATCAAAACCACCTCGCAGCCATAGGCATCCAGCACCCGTACCGCATCCCTGGTGTTGCTGGACAAGCCGCCGAGACTTCCGCGGGTTCCCATGCTGCGAATAAACACGCCCGGATCAAGAGCATGATTCTGCATCCGCACCCGGTCGCCGAGCAGCGCACCGCCGGTAAACGGACTGGTGGGGTCGACGGCGACCACCCCTATCTTCAAGCCAAGTAAACGAAGATAGCCGATCAGACAGTCGACCAGCGAGCTTTTTCCTGCCCCCGGCGTCCCGGTGATGCCGATCAATTTTGCCCTGCCGGTGTGGGGAAACAATTCACGGAGGATTTGCCCCCGCTCCGGGTAGTCGTTTTCAATGCAGGTGATGGCACGGGCCGCCCCGCGCACATCGCCCGCAAGAATCCGTTGGGTAATCTCGTGCATGATACGCCCTCTATTCCTTGAGCAGGTAGTTGCTGATCACGACACGCTGAATTTCATTGGTACCCTCGTAAATCTGGGTTATTTTCGCGTCGCGCATGAATCGCTCAACCGGATATTCGCGGGTGTAGCCGTATCCCCCGAAAACCTGCACCGCTTCCGTCGTCACTTCCATCGCGATGTCGCCGGCAAATACCTTGGAGATCGCCGAAGCTTTTCCGTACGGCAGGCCCTGATCTTCCAGCCACGCAGCCTGATACGTGAGCAGTCGAGCCGCTTCAATTTTGGTTGCCATGTCGGCCAGCTTGAACTGAATCGCTTGCAGGGATGCAATCGGTTTGCCGAACTGATTGCGCTCTTTTGCATAGGCAAGGGCATGGTCGAACGCCCCCTGGGCAATCCCCAGTGCTTGTGCCGCGATTCCGTTGCGGCCGCCGTCCAGCGTCATCATGGCGATCTTGAAGCCCTGGCCTTCTTCGCCCAGCCTGTTTTCCACAGGCACCCGCACGTCTTCGAAGTTCACGGCCAGTGTCGGCGACGAACGAATGCCCAGTTTCTTTTCCTTCTTGCCCATGGTGAAGCCAGGCATCCCTTTTTCCACGATAAAGGCGGTAATTCCCTTGTGCTTCCGTTCCGGATTGGTGACAGCAAAGACGACGTAGATTTCCGCTTCGCCTGCGTTGGTGATAAAAATTTTGCTTCCGTTTATGACGTAGTGGTCGCCGTCACGCACGGCCGTGGTGCGCATGCCGGCGGAATCAGAGCCGGACCCCGGTTCGGTCAGGCAGTACGCCCCCATCTTTTTCCCTTCTGCAAGCGGACGCAGGAACTTCTGCTTCTGCTCTTCCGTACCAAACTTGTAAATCGGCCAGCTGGCCAGGGAAACGTGTGCCGAGAGAGTAACCCCGATGGAAGCGTCGACGCGAGACAGCTCTTCTACAGCCAATACATAGCTCAGATAGTCTGCACCCGCACCGCCGTACTGCTCCGGCCAGGGAATGCCGGTCAGACCCAGTTGCGCCATTTGCTCAAAGATGGAACGGTCAAAGCGCTCTTCTTCGTCACGCTCCGCCGCCGTGGGTGCCACTTGGTTTTCTGCAAACTCGCGAATCATTTTTCGCAGCATGTCCTGTTCTTCAGTCAGTTGGAAATTCATCTCTTGTACACTCCCTCGCCCCATTCTCTATTCCGTAAACAAATGCTTGGCAATGACGATTCGTTGAATTTGATTCGTCCCTTCGTAAATCTGTGTAATCTTGGCGTCACGGAACAGGCGCTCCACCGGATACTCGCGGGTATACCCGTAGCCGCCGAAAATCTGTATCGCTTCCGTGGCGATTTTCATCGCCGCATCGGAGGCAAAGCGCTTGGCCATCGACGCCTCTTTCCCGCACGGGAGACCCTGATTGCGCAGATCGGCGGCCCGATAAACCAGCAGGCGCGCCGCTTCCACCAGGGCTGCCATGTCGGCCAGCTTGAACGCTACTGCCTGCTGCCTGGCGATCGGCTGTCCGAACTGCTTGCGTTCCCTGGCGTACTCCGTCGCATAGTGGAGCGCTGCTTCAGCAATTCCCAGCGCCTGAGCGGCGATACCGATACGTCCCGCGTCCAGGTTGGCCATTGCGATTTTGAAACCGTCCCCCTCGGTGCCCAGCAGATTTTTGGCGGGTACACGAGCGTTGTCGAAGATCAGTTCCGTCGTATTGGAGCCGTGCAGCCCCATCTTCTTTTCCTTTTTCCCGACCGTAAAACCGGGGGTATCTTTCTCTACAATAAAGGCGGAGATGCCTTTTACGCCCTCGGATGATTGCGTCACGGCGAAGGTGATGTATACATCCGCCTCGCCGCCGTTGGTGATAAAGATCTTGCTGCCATTGAGAATGTATTCGTCGCCATTTCGCACTGCCGATGTGCGGAGGTTGCTTGCGTCCGAACCGGCTCCGGGCTCTGTCAGGGCAAATGCGCCGAGGAACTCGCCACACGCCAGCTTCGGCACGAATTTACGCTTCTGCTCGTCGTTTCCGAAGTAGAGAATCGGATTGGTGCCGACCGACGTATGAACAGAGAGAATGACGCCAAGCGTTGCGCTCACTTTGGAAATCTCGTGAATGGCGAGAATATACGAGAGAAAGTCTGCACCGGCTCCGCCCCACTCTTCCGGGATCGGAATGCCTAAAAGCCCCATCTCCCCCATCTTTTTTACGATGCGGCGCGGAAATTCGTCCGTCTCCTCCATCACCGGAACAAACGGAGCGATCTCCTTCTGGGCAAAGTCGCGCACCATCCTGCGCATCATCTCTTGCTCTTCGCTGAATCGGAAATTCATCGTATGTCCTGCCTTTCCGCAAACTCGTTGTTAGTTGTAGACATAGAAGCCCCGACCTGATTTTTTGCCGAGCCAGCCAGCTTTTACGTACTTGCGGAGCAGGGGGCACGGACGGTATTTGGAATCGCCAAAGCCTTCGTAGAGAACTTCCATGATGTACAGGCAGGTGTCCAGCCCGATGAAGTCGGCCAGCGTCAGCGGCCCCATCGGGTGGTTCATGCCCAGCTTCATGACTTCGTCAATCGCCTCCGGAGCGGCCACACCTTCGTACACGCAATAGATCGCTTCGTTGATCATCGGCATCAACACGCGATTGGAGACGAAGCCCGGAAAGTCGTTGACGCTTACCGGCACTTTGCCCATCTGCCTGGAGAGGTCTTCTACCAGCTGGTATACCTCATCAGCTGTTTGCAGGCCGCGGATGATCTCGACCAGCTTCATCACCGGCACCGGGTTCATAAAGTGCATGCCGATCACTTTTTCCGGCCGCTTGGTCACTGCGGCAATTTCCGTGATCGGGAGCGAAGAGGTGTTGCTCGCCAGAACCGTGTGCGCCGGGCATACTTCATCCAGCTTTTTGAAGATTTCCGTCTTGACCGCCATATTCTCCGTGACGGCTTCTACCACGAAATCGGCGTCCTTGCCGTCCGCGAGATCGGTGGAAAGTGTAAGACGGGAAAGGACGGACTGCTTCTCCTCTTCACTCATTTTGCCTTTCTCCACGTTGCGAGAGAGGTTTTTCGTGATCGTCTGCAGCCCGCGGTCCACAAATTCCTGTTTGATATCGTTAAGCAAGACCTGGAAGCCGGCCTGCGCCGCTACTTGTGCAATGCCGCTTCCCATCTGCCCTGCGCCCACTACCATGATTGTTTGAACGTTCATAAATTGGCCGCCTCCTTACTGCGCGTCTACTTTGATTAAAACGGCATCGCCTTGCGCCGCTCCGCTGCAGATCGCCGCGATGCCCAGTCCGCCACCGCGGCGGCGCAGTTCATACACCAGGTGCATGATGATGCGCGCACCGCTGGCTCCGATCGGATGACCCAGCGCAATGGCTCCGCCGTTGACATTTACCTTTTCCTCGTCCCAACCGACGATTTTGCCGCTGGTCAGGATAACGGCCGCGAACGCTTCATTCACTTCAAACAAATCGATTTCTTCCAGCTTCGTTCCCGTCTTCTCGAGCAGCTTTTGGATCGCCAGACCCGGTGTCGTTGCAATGTACGGTGCCTCTGCCCCCACCTGAGCGTGTCCCAGGATGGTCGCCAGCGGTTTGATTCCCAGTTCAGCCGCTTTCGCATCCGACATCAGCACCATGGCCGCGGCGCCGTCGTTGATCCCGGGTGCATTGCCCGCGGTAATCGTGCCGTCCTTTTGGTAGACCGGGGGCAGCTTGGCCAAGCCTTCCAGCGTCGTGTCGGGACGGGGTGCCTCGTCTTTTGTCACCAGTACCGGGACGCCTTTTTTCTGCGGAATCGGCACCGGCACGACCTCTTCGTCAAAAATACCCTCCGCCGCCGCTTTTGCCGCCCGCTGCTGGCTGCGGTATGCCCACTGGTCCTGAGCCTCCCGGCTGATGCCGAATTCTTCCGCCACGTTGCTGCCGTGAATTGCCATCGGCACCTGATCAAACGGGCAGGTAAGTCCGTCGTACATCATCAGATCCTTCACCGTTGCGTCGCCCATACGAAATCCGTAGCGAGCGTTCGGCATCGCATAGGGAGCGTTGCTCATGCTCTCCATGCCGCCGGCCACGATGATGTCACCATCGCCGGCGCGGATGATCTGATCGCCCATCGTCACCGCACGCATCCCGGAAGCGCACACCTTGTTGATGGTTTCGCTCGCGACGTTCCAGGGCAGACCTGCCTTGCGGGCCGCCTGTCGTGAGGGAACCTGCCCCGCTCCGGCCTGGACCACCATCCCCATGATCACTTCGTCCACCTGCTCGCCTGTTACACCTGCGCGCTGCAGCGCTTCCTTGATCACAATCCCTCCCAGATCAACGGCTGTTACGTCCTTTAACGCTCCGCCGAACTTGCCAAAAGGGGTACGGGCTGCACCTGCGATTACCGTTTTCATGCCTGGACGCTCCCTTCTTTCCTGGCGATCCTACGCCGAGATTCCTTGGGTTACAGAAAAACCAAGTCGATCGAGCGGTCGCTCACTTTACTCCCTTTCATTTTGCGCCGATCTGTGGCAATAGTCAATGAATTATGAAAGAAAAGCTGTACCACGTGTTACCAGCAGTACAGCTTTTTTACCCACCCGGTACAAGCTAGCCTCAACCCACTCGTCGATAGCTAGGCTCCACCCACCCGGCGATAGCCTCGCTGTGTCGGGTGGGGCCCGGTATGTGCCGAGTGGGATCCCTTGCTGCGCCGGGCGGGGCCCCAATATATTAAATCGCGTCGGCGAGGATTTCCGCGATGTCTCTCGTTTTCACCTTGTCCTCTGCCTCTTTCATCTTCACGCCGTCGTTCATCATCGTCAGGCAGTAGGGGCAGGCGCTGGCAATCGCGGTCGGATTGACCTCCAGAGCCTGCTCGGTACGCGCGACGTTGACGCGGGTGCCTTCGTGTTCTTCCATCCACATCAGACCGCCGCCGGCGCCGCAGCACATGCTGTCGCAGCCGCTGCGCTTCATTTCCAGAATCTCTACGCCGGGGATGGCTTCGAGAATTTGGCGAGGCTTGTCATAGATGTCGTTGTAGCGGCCCAGGTAGCAGGAGTCGTGGTAGGTGATGCGCTCCTTCACTTCCTTGGACGGCTTCAGGCGACCTTCTTTAATCCATTGGGTCAGCAGCTCGGAGTGATGGTACACTTCCGCCTGCAAACCAAATTCAGGGTATTCGTTTTTAAATGTGTTGAAAGCGTGCGGGTCGCAGGTCACGATTTTCTTTACGCCATACGCTTCGAACAGGGCGATGTTTTCCTGCGCCAACTGCTGGAACAGGAACTCGTTTCCGATGCGGCGAGCCGTATCGCCGGAGTTTTTCTCTTCGTTCCCGAGGATGGCGAACTTGATGCCCGCTTCGTGCATCAGCTTGACGAAGGCGTGGGAAATTTTCATGCTGCGGTTGTCAAAGGAGCCCATGGAACCCACCCAGAACAGGTACTCGAACTCATCCGTATCTTTTACCGTCGGTACTTCATACTCGCCGTTCAGACCTTCAATCCATTTCGTGCGGTCCTTGCGGTTAATGCCCCACGGGTTGCCCTGGCGCTCGATGTTGTTCAGCGCCCGCTGCGCCTCGGCCGGCATGCTGCCTTCCGTCATCACCAGATAGCGGCGCATGTCGATGATTTTATCTACGTGCTCGTTCATTACCGGACATTGGTCTTCACAGTTGCGACAGGTGGTGCAGGCCCACAGTTCCTGTTCGGTGATCACGTCGCCGATGAGATTTTTCTCGTATGCAACAGCAGCAGCGCCCTCAGCTGCCGCAGCCACTTCCGAGGCTTGCAAAGCCAGCTGGTTCGCCGCCGTGTTGGCGAAAGCGAAGTTCGGCATCCACGGTGTGCGGGAGGTAATGGCCGCTCCTTTTTCTGTCAGGTGATCGCGCATTTTCACGATCAAATCCATCGGGGAGAGCATCTTGCCGGTACCGGAGGCCGGACACATGTTGGTGCAGCGGCCGCACTCCACACAGGCGTACAGGTCAATCAACTGGGTTTGGGTAAAGTCTTCGATCTTGCCGACCCCGAACACTTCCTGGGTCTCGTCCTCAAAGTTGATGCTGGACAGTTTCCCCGGCGGATCCAGCTTTTTGAACCAGACGTTCACCGGTGCAAAAATCAAGTGTGCGTGCTTGGACTGCGGAACGTATACCGCAAACGCAAGCAAAATCAGCAGGTGCATCCACCAGAAGATGTAGAACAGAGCTGCCGCGGCCGTCGGGCTGATTCCCGAGAAAAGAGCGGCAATCGCGGAAGAAATCGGTGCAAACGCAGATGGTTCATGCCCCAGCCAGAGCTGTTCAAACGCCAGCGACAGCAGCACGGACGCCATCAGCGTGGAGATGAACAAAAGGACGATCCCCGCCTTGAAGCCGCGCTTCAACCGCTTCAGCTTTTCAATATAGCGGCGGTAGAACGCATAGCTGACAGCTGCCAGAATCAAAAACGTCGTGATTTCCTGCATCAGGCTAAAGTATTTGTGAGCACTGCCAAAAGGCAGTTCGAAGCCTTTGACCAGTCCTTTCACAATCAGCTCGATGGCGCCAAACTGCAGGATGATAAAACCGTAGAACATGACGACGTGCATGACGCCGCTCTTCTTGTCCTTCAACAGCTTTTTGTGAAAGACGACGTTTTCCAGCAGCAGATTCAACCGAGCTTTGAAATCATCTTTTACGTCGGGCTTTTTCCCCAGTTTGATAAACAGGTAACGGCTGTACACAACGTGCGCCGCCAGGTACAAACCGTAAGCCAGCACCAGAAAAAACGCGATGAGGTTCAACATTGCCAGCAAGGATCTCAACTCCCTTTATACACATCTTCGCTTTCTTTGTTTTCTATCTTATCAGAACTGACGGAAAAAATGAATGACTATTCATTCAAGTTTTACGGGGTTGCCGATTTTACCAGACTGAGCGTTCGCTCAGAGTGAGGTTACCCTGATGATACCACACTCTATGCTAGTCCACTACGGAAGATTCTGTACAAATTACCCTATACCGGGTGATTATTGGGTGTCGAAAAAGTGGGCTGCAATGGGGAGAAGCGTATTTCCATTCTGCGCTCCGGTCTCCGCCCTGCAGGGGTGCGTGACTGTCCGCTCCGCTAGGCTGGGCTGCGCTAGTCGCTCCGCCTGGAAACATGCTTCTCCTCCGATACAGTCCCCCATTCTCTTCGTTATGTTTCCGACCAAATAGTATTTCATCTCCGTCATTTCGTATCATTCCAACTACGGCCGGCATGATTTCTAACAGCAATCTAAGAAAACCCACCCGGCATGAGCTAACGCTTCGCCGGGCGGGGCCCCGAACCCTTTTCTCGTGGCTGTATTGGATGTCCATTTTTATAAATTTTTATCTACTAACAAAAAACGCCGGCAAAATGATGAGTACCGGCGCGTTCCCTTTGCTATTGTCATTCAATTTTCCCCAGATAGACGGACTTGTCCTTTTCGTATTTGAACATAAAGACGTCCGCATAGACATTGTCGCCCTTTTCGTCGAACGACACTTTGGTAAATTTCCCTGTAAAATCTTTGGTTTTATGAACCGTATCCAGAACCTGTTCACGTGTCGGCTTCTTCCCGCCGTTTGCCTTGATGGCTTCCTTCAAGCCTTGCAGGACGACGTTCATCGCGTCAAATCCGTAAGCAGAATACGCTTCCGGTTTTTTCCCCATCGCTTTTTCATACTCCTCGGCCCATTTTCGGCCTTCCTCCGTCTGCTTGATATCACCCGCCAATGCAGTAAAGATGACTCCCTCCACTGCAGGGCCGGCAATTTTGATCATGTCACTGGAGTCGAGTGCGTCGGCTCCCATAAAGTAGCCTTTGAAGCCTTTTTCTCTGGCTTGCTTGACCAGTATGCCGCCCTCTGAGTAGATTCCCCCGAAGTAAATCATGTCGGGACTTTTTGACAGCACCTGATTGATCACGGCGCTGTAATCCTTCTCGCCCTGGGTAATCCCTTCATACCCAAGCACTTGTACGCCGTCTTTTTCAAACTGGGCTTTTACCTGTTCGGCCAGACCCTGACCGTATGTAGTCTTGTCGTGAATCACAAAGACTGATTTCACTCCCAGTGTGTTCTTGGCGTAGCTGGCTCCCTTCGGACCCTGCTTGTCATCACGCGCCACGATGCGGTGTACCGTCTTTTTCCCTTCCTCTGTCAGCTTTACTCCGCTGTTCGCCGGGGATACCATGACCAGCTTGCCTTCTTCATATTTGACGGAAGACGGTATGGCGACCCCGGTGTTAAAGTGCCCAACGACAGCCAAAACGTCCGGATTGGAGATCAGCATTTCTGCATTGGCGACACCTTGCTTCGGGTCTGCCTGGTCATCCTGCGGAAACAGCTGAAGCTCAAAACCCATCTTGGCAAACTCCTCTTTTTGCAGCTGCAGAGCGTACTCCGCTCCGCTTTTAATCGTGTCGCCGATGGCGGACTGGGAGCCGGAAAGCGGCGTTTGCGTCGCGATGAGAATTTTATTGGAATCTGTGCTGCCGTTCGTGTTGGTTGGGGTGGAAGCATTGCCGGCTGAAGGATTCGTCCCTCCGCTACAACCGGTTAGAATCATGGCCGCAGTCAGGGTGGATACGAGCGTACATCGTTGAAGCTCCTTGATCATCGTTCTGATTGCCCCCTTTTCCCATAAATGTAAACGCTATCATTGTAGCATCCATCCATTTGGCAATAATTATACAAACCATCTGAATTTTCCGCGAAATTGTGTTACATTTTGTCGCGCAGGAATCTGAAGGGATTTACAAAAAAGGAAGGCTGCCAGAGCTCACCCTGACAGCTTACAACGTCTCCTATTTACCGGAAGCCTCTTTTTGCTCTTCCGGACTCTTTTTTTGTTTTTGCTCCTGACGAACGTCAGCCAATGATTTGACTTTGGTCGCCTTGATCCGCTTGTTGCGCTGCAGGTCGGTCGGTTCCAGGTTGTTGGCTTCGTCGCGCATAAGGGCTGCAATGCCGACTGCTTTGCCTTTTGCCGCCTGACAGTACTCGCAGTTGGCCTCGTCGTGCGCATGGTAGTGCTTCGGCTCCGGATAGGAGGTAATGACGCCTTCAAAGTTGCGCAGAACCACCTTGTCGGCCGATTGTGAAATGATATAGTTCGGCATCACCGGAATCTTGCCGCCGCCGTGCGGTGCATCCACCACGAAAGTAGGAATGGCGTAGCCGGAGGTGTGGCCGCGCAGCTGCTCGATGATTTCAATCCCTTTGCTGACCGGCGCGCGGAAGTGGCCGATTCCCTCGGAAAGGTCGCATTGATAGATGTAGTACGGGCGCACGCGGATTTTTACCAGTTCATGCACCAGCTTCTTCATCGTATTGGCGCAGTCGTTGATGCCGGCCAGGATTACTGCCTGGTTGCCCAGCGGCACACCGGCATTGGCCAGCATTTCACACGCTTTTTTCGCTTCCGGCGTAATTTCCTTCGGATGATTGAAGTGGGTGTTGAGCCAAACGGGATGGTATTTCTTCAGAATGTTGCACAGGTTTTCCGTAATGCGCTGCGGGAACACCACCGGAGCACGTGTGCCGATGCGGATAATCTCCACATGCGGGATCGCACGCAGGTTGCTGATGATGTACTCCAGTACGCGGTCGTTGATCAAAAGACCGTCGCCGCCGGACAGCAGCACGTCGCGTACCTCTGGCGTGTTGCGGATGTAGTCGATACAGGCGTCCAGCTGCTTTTTCGGCACGCCCATGCCGATTTGTCCGGAAAAACGGCGCCGCGTACAGTAACGGCAGTACATGGAACATTGGTTGGTGACCAGGAACAGCACACGGTCCGGGTAGCGGTGGGTAAGACCCGGCACCGGGGAGTCTTCGTCCTCGTGCAGCGGGTCCTCCATGTCGTACTTGGTGCGAACCATCTCGGAAGACAGCGGGACAGACTGCATGCGAACGGGATCTTTGGGATCGTTCGGATCCATCAGCATCGCGTAGTAAGGCGTGATGTTGAGCGGGATCGTCTGATTGGAAATGCGCACGCCCTCCTCTTCTTCCGGTGTCAGGTTGATTACCTGTTTTAATTCATCCACAGTTCGAATGGTGTGGGTCAGCTGCCACATCCAGTCGTTCCACTGTTCATCGGTTACTTCCTTCCATAAGGGAACATCGCGCCAGTGGCGGCTGGTGGTTGCTATTGTCATGAAAAACATCTCCTTTCATCGCTCGTGATATGCAGGTTGGCAACACACTCGCCATAAAGGAGATGCAACTCTCATGCCAATCCATTCGAAAGATTTTGAATATAGAGAACAAAGGGGATTCGGTGCGTTTTCCCGCTCATGTTAACCGTCTGCTCTGCCGAATTTTCGGCACTTCCCTCATCGCTTCGGCGATCGGCCAGACAGCTTGTACTGCAGCGTCTGGCGCGGGATTCCCAACAGTTTGGCTGCCCGGAGAATGTTTCCGTCCGTCTCCTTGAGCGCATCGGCAATCATCCGCTCTTCGATTTTCTGCAGCACTTCCGGCAATGTCCGCCTTTCTCCGCCGTCCTCCGCAGGCTGCGGCAACCACGCAGACACAGCAGGCCCCCGATCCTGATGCAGGCGCTCCGGCAGATGCTGGGGAAGGTGCTCCAGCTGAATCACATCTCCCTCCACCATGTTCATGGCCGCCTCGATCACGTGCTCCAGCTCGCGTACATTTCCCGGCCAGTCGTAACGCTGGAACAGCTGCTTCACCTGCTCGCTCACCCCGCGCACCTCCATGTGAAACTGTCGATTGTATTTGTCGATGAAGTGGCGGGTTAACAGGTCAATGTCTTCCTTGCGCTTGCGCAATGGCGGGATCTCAAAGGAAACAACGTTGATGCGATAGTACAGATCGGTACGCATTCCGCCGCGTTTGACTGCCTCCTGCGGGGGTTCGTTGACAGCCGCGATGACACGTACGTCCACCTGCGTCGACTTGCCGCTGCCGATGCGGCGAATCTGTCCGTCCTGCAAAACCCGCAATAGCTTCGCCTGAAGGTCGAGCGGCATGCTGTTCAGTTCGTCCAAAAACAGCGTTCCTCCGTCAGCCAGCTCAAACAGTCCCGGGCGGTCATCCGCTCCCGTGAAGCTGCCTTTGGTTGTGCCGAACAGCAAGCTTTCCAAGAGGGACGACGGCAATGCGGCACAGTTTTGCGCGATGAACGGCTTGCCGCTTCGCATGGAAGCCTGGTGAATGGACTGCACGAACAGTTCCTTGCCGGTACCTGTTTCCCCATAAATCAGCACAGGCGATGAGGTGCGTGCTGCCCTGCGTGCCCGTTCCTTTACCTGGATCATGGCGGCGTTGGCGGTAATAATGTCGTCAAAGTGGTAGGAAACCCCGTCGGAATCGGCCTGCCTGGTTCGCTTCGTCTTGCTCACCTTTGCCTGCAGATCCAACAGGCGTTCCGACAGCTCTTTTAACTTGCGGATGTCTTTTGCAACTTCCACCGCTCCTACCAACCGCTTGCCCACGCGCACGGGCAGAGTGGTGTTGATCGTTTCCACTCGCATGCCTTTCCAGTTGGTGTAGGTTTGCGGCTGATTGTAGATGGGCTCGCCGTTTTCTATCACCCGAAGCAGCGTACTGGACTCTTTATCGAGCGACGGAAACACTTCCAAGAGCGGCTTTCCCAGCACCTCTTCAGGAGTCAGCCCGTCCAGTCTGGCGGCGACGTGATTATAGAAAATCGTGATGCCGTTGGCGTCGACGACGTGGATTCCTTCATCAATCGCTCCGAGGATGGCTTGCAGCATCTCTGCCGTTTCGGATATGGGCATGGCGGGGATTCGCCTCCTTTGCAGTCAGGCTGCCAAAAATTCATCACTATGCCGAATTTTCGGCATTATCGGTACCGTTCCACTTGGACGGCGAGATACAGGGTGTAGATCAGGTGACCCAGCACCCACACGACAAAAGCGGCAAGTGAGATCGCAACTCCGCTCAACATGGTGAACGGAAAGTAGATCACGGTAAATGCGAGCAGCCAATACAGCAGGTATTTTACCGTTGGCCATCCGCTGATCCGCGGATAAAACCCAATCAGGACAAATGTGACGATCACGCTCAGCACCAGATGAATGAGCAATTCCACAATGGACGGCAGCCCGGCGAACACAGGGACGTAGCTTACGTCAATCAGCACGGTAAGCGTCTCCGTCTGAAACAGCCCGTCGCAGAGCGCCAAAAAGGCTGCGAGAATCATTCCGGCAATCCATCCGTTGATCAGAAAGAACGCCATGAAGTCTCCCCCCTTCTTCTGATGCGGTAGATACTTCTATTGTAGTTGCAAAAAACCGCCCTTGCAAAGAGCGGTTTCAAGCTATGTCCAGTCAAGATGAATGGTCAGCTCGTGTTCCCCCACGTATTGTTCATTCATCCAGAGTTGGTATTCGATTCGAATCTCCTGCGGGCGTGTTTGCTTGCTCGTAACCAGCAGCTTCCGCGTATGTGTCTCCATGGTAAAGCGACCGTGCGGGCTGACGTAGGGCGAGTGGCTGCTCATTCCCTTTTCGAATTGCTGCTTCATCTGCAAACCGCCCTGCCGCAGCAGTGTCACTTCCTTCTCGGAAACTTTCAGGGTGGTCGTGACATCCCCTGCTCCTTCGATATGCTCTTTGTAGGTGATGTACCAGGCTGAAACCTTTTCAGCTCCTTTTCCCTGGTAGACGGTGACTGTTTTTTCCGTTTGACCGTACAAACTGTGTTTGGCCACCAGCTTTATCTGAACGTCTTGCATGAACTCCCTCGCCTCTTACCATTTTGCTTGTCAATGCTCATTGTACCGCTTGACCCTTTTGTGGTGCAACGTCCGTCGAGTTTGCCGGCATCGGGGTCAATTGCCTCATGGATACGACGATTCCCGCCGCAGCCAGCAAGAGCAGCCCGGCCAATGCCAGATACCCGATACCTGCACCGGTGGAATCAATCATCACTGTAAACAGACCGATCAGAGCCAGCCGCATGACCATGCCGATCGAGTTCAGGAAACTCATGACGCGCCCCATGAAGTGCTTGGGAACGATGATCATGTACAGCGACTGGCGAATCAACCGGACGGAGGCGTTGCACCAGCCGAAAAAGATGCCTGCGGCCACGAAGACTGCCCCTGTCGGAATCGCTACCATCGCGATCATGACCATGGCAAACAGCAGGATATTGCCCACCATCGCAGCAAATTGACCGATTTTCCGGCTCACGGTTGAGACAAAAAAACCTGCCGCCACCGCTCCGACCGCGTAAGTGACCTCTGCAAAGGAGAATACCAGCACGTCTTCCCCGAGTGTCTGGTTCACGTAAACCGGGGCCAGCAAATTGCTTGCCATGACCGCGATAAACGGCATCAAGGCGGATATCCCAAAGAGGATAAAGCCGCGCTTCTCCCTGATGAACAGCCAGCTTTGCTTCAACTGACCAAGCCAGGACGTTCCGGCGTTTTCTCTGGCCTGACGCTCCAGCGTAAATCGGTATTCCATGGTGGACAGCAGCCCGAAGGCAGCCAGGTAGGTAAGGGCGTCAACCAGCAATACGACATGCAGGCCGAACGCCCCCAGCAGCATACCGGCAATTCCCCCGGCCAATACGGATGCCGTCTGGTTTTCAATCTCCAGCAAACTGTTACTATCATCGTAATGTCTGGAATCAAAGCTTTCCTGTACGAGGGCGGACTGTGTGGGATAGTGGATTTGGAACATAAAGGTGGTCACCAAAAAGACCGTAATCAGCATCCACTCTTGATAGGGAGCGATAAACCCCCAGACAGCGAGAACGCCAAGCACGAAGAAGCCGATCACGTTTTCTGCGAGCAGCATCTTTTTCCGTGAAAAGCGATCAATCAACGTCCCGATATAAGGCCCGATAAAAAACATCAGCACCGCCGACACAAACATGGTTGAGCCAAGCAGCTGCGCCGTTCCTGTCTTCTCCACCAGGTACCAGGAGATCCCGATCATGGTCATGCCCTGTCCAAAGCTGGAGAAGAGGTTGGAGAAAAACAGCTTGCGGAAGTTTCGATTGCCAAAAACCTCTTTCATGCGCCAGCGCCTCCTCAGGAAGAATCTTACAATATGTATGCTACAGAAAATTTTAAACTTTGTAAACAAAAATGTTTTGTAATTTGCCGCCTTCCCAAAGCAAAAAGCGCTTCCCGAATGGGAAACGCTTGAGTGTCCAGTCGCGTCTATTTACTTTACAAAACCCAAAATCAGTTCGCGCACGATTTTGGAAGCGACGATTTGGGTCATCTCGCTGTGGTCGTACACCGGTGCCACTTCCACCAGGTCGCAGCCGATGACGTTTGCGCCGTTTTTCGCCATGAAATGAATGGTATCCAGCAGTTCACGGGACGTAATGCCGCCTGCTTCGGTTGTGCCGGTACCCGGTGCGTGGGCCGGATCGAGTACATCGATGTCGATGGTCAGGTAGATCGGACGATTGCCGATGGTCGGCAGCACCTGTTTCACCGGTTCCAGCACGTCGTATTTGTACAGGTGCATGTTTTCCTTCGCCCACTCAAACTCTTCCTTCATCCCGCTGCGGATGCCGAACGAGTAAACGTTCTTGCCGCCGATCAGGCCGCACGCCTTTTTAATCGGGGTGGAATGGGAATACGGGTATCCTTCGTAGTGATCGCGCAGGTCGGTATGCGCATCAAAGTGGAAAATTACCAGATCCTTGTATTTTTCGTATACCGCCTGGATGACCGGCCAGGAAACCAGATGCTCGCCGCCCAGGCCAATCGGCATTTTGCCGTCTGCCAGGACTTTGCTCACGAACGAACGGATGGCGTCCAGGCTGCCTTCCACATTGCCAAAAGGAAGCGGAATGTCGCCGGCGTCAAAGTAGTTGACCTCTTCCAGCAGACGGTCCAGATACGGACTGTACTCCTCCAATCCGATGGAAACCTCGCGGATGCGGGCAGGGCCGAAACGGGAACCCGGCCGGAAGCTGACGGTCCAGTCCATCGGCATGCCGTAAATCACCGCCTGGCTTTCCTCGTAGCTGTTGTGGCTGCGAATGAAGACGTTGCCGGAGTAAGCTTCATCAAAACGCATGAGGTTTGTCCTCCTTCAATCTTAGTCGCGAGTCAGCTCAGCCACGAAGTTTGGCAGCTTGAAGACCGCATGATGGATGTCGGCGTTGTAGTACTTGGTATTCAGATCCTTGATCTTCGTCGCGTCCACTTCCAGCGGATCGTACTGCTTGGAAGCGATGGTGAAGCTCCACAGGCCGGACGGATAAGTCGGAATGCTGCACGTGTATAGACGGGTTACCGGGAAGATGGATTTCAGGTCTTTAAATACACGTTTGATCAAGTCGCGGTTGAACCACGGCGATTCCGTTTGAGCGACCATGATGCCGTCCGGTTTCAACGCCTCATAAATGCCTTGGTAGAAGCCTTTTTCGAACAGGCCGACGGCAGGGCCCACCGGCTCGGTGGAATCAACCATGATGATGTCGTATTCCCCTTTGTGATCATGGATGTGTTTGACGCCGTCAATCACCTGCACGTCTACGCGCGGGTTGCCGGACAGTTCGCTGGCAATCGCCGGGAAGAACTTTTTGCAGGACTCGATCACGCCGCCGTCAATTTCCGCCAGTACGGCTTTTTCCACGGAAGGGTGCTTGACGATTTCGCGGATCGCACCGCCGTCACCGCCACCGACAACCAGTACCTTTTTCGGATTCGGGTGGGTGTTCATCGCGACGTGGGAGATCATTTCATGATAAACGAATTCATCCACGTCCGTCGTCATGACCATGCCGTCGAGAGTCAGCATGCGTCCGAACTGCTTGGTGGTAAAAATATCGATTTGTTGAAACTCGGTTTTTTCGCTGTATAAAGTCTCGGTAACTTTCGTCGTAATACCGTGATTTTCCGTTTGTTTTTCGGTGTACCACAATTCCATTTCCATGGTTATGTACCTCCTTTAAATGGACAGTTTCAAAATGCTGACGAGGCCTTGGCTTGTACATCAACAAGAAAATTATAGTAGCTACCTCTCAAAATGCAAGCAAATTTTACACGAAAATACAGTCAATCCCGAAGTTTAGTCCATGGTAGATTTACCCATACTAGATACAACGTATGTCTTTGGATAGTATGTCCCGTTTTCATGCAAACGTGTCTAATTTGGGCAAGAAGGGAGGAACTCTTCCATGGAAGTGATCCGCGAAGCTCCGCTCATCCGCTATTTGCGCTGGATAAAGAAATTCATAAAATTTTCCATTCTCAGCCTATTGTGCGTTTCGTTTGCCATTCTGCTGCTGCTTCTGTTTTTGCGGTCGCAGCCGCTGCCTGTTGCTTCGATCAATCAGACGACCACGATCTTCGCGAGCGACGGCAAGGTGCTCGACACGCTGCACCGCGGGGAGAACCGGTTTGTCGTGCCATTGAGTCAAATGGCGCCGTCACTGGTTGACGCTACGGTTGCCATTGAAGACCGTTCCTTCCGCGAACATTACGGCTTTGACTTTAAGAGACTCGCCATGGCCGTTTACATCGATTTGAAAACGATGGACAAGCGCCAGGGCGCCAGCACTATTACACAACAGTTGGCCCGCAACCTCTATCTCAGTCACGAGAAAACCTGGGAGCGCAAAATCAGGGAGGCGCTGTTGGCAATCCAGTTGGAGCTGAACTACAGCAAAGACGAGATACTGGAAATGTACATGAACCAGATCTATTACGGCCACTCCGCATACGGAGCGCAAGCGGCAGCCCAAACGTATTTTGGCAAGGATGCAAAAGATCTGACACTGGCGGAAAGCGCCATGCTCGCTTCCATCCCCAAAGGGCCGACGTACTACTCCCCATTCGTGGATTTCGAGAAGGCGAAAGGGCGTCAAAGGGTGACCCTGCAGGCGATGCAGCGGGCCGGTTATATTACGGCAGAACAAGTGGAGCAGGCTTACGCCGAGCCTTTGAAGCTCAAGGAGCGAAAAAACCAGGAGGCAACCGAATCCGCCCCGTATTTCCGGGATTACATTGCCAGTCTGGTGAAAAGCAAATACGGTATCGACGAAGAGATGTTCATTCACGGGGGCTTGAAAATCCACACCACACTGGATGCTGCGATGCAGAAAAAGGCTGAAGAGACGATTGCCTCCATCCTTCCCAAAGACAATTCCGAGCTGCAGACCGCTCTGATTGCCATGGAGCCGGGTACGGGTAAAATCAAGGCGATGGTCGGCGGCAGGGATTACAAAAAAAGCCAGTACAACCGCGTGTTCAGCAAACGTCAGCCGGGTTCTGCCTTTAAACCGATTTTGTACCTGGCCGCCCTGCAAAACGGCTTTACGCCGCTGACCCTGATGAAGAGCGAACCGACCGTATTTACCTATGACAACAACAAACAATACATTCCACGCAACTTCGGGGATCGCTACGCGCACGATTTCATCAGCCTGCAGCAGGCAATCGCCACCTCCGACAACATCTATGCCGTAAAGACGATTGAGCAGCTTTCCCCGCAAAAGCTGGTGGAGCAGGCGAATCAAATCGGCATTGAAAGTACGCTTCAGCCGGTCCCTTCGTTGGCGCTGGGTACCTCGCCCGTCTCACCGTACGAACTGACAGTGGCGTACGGCACCATCGTAAACAAGGGCGAACTCGTTAAACCCATTGCGATAACCCGCATTGAGGACAGCGAGGGAAATGTATTGGCCGAGGAACAGCCAAAGAAGTCACAGGTAGTCGACCCTGTGTATACAGCCCTGCTCACCCACATGATGCAAAGCGTGTTTGATCGGGGAGGAACCGCCTATCGGGTCGCCAACGAACTGAACCGACCGGTTGCCGGCAAGACGGGAACCACCGACTACGATGCATGGTTAAGCGGATTTACCCCGCAGTTGGTTACCACGGTATGGCTGGGCTACGATGAAGGACGCAAGCTGGATGACATCAAGGAAGGTATTTTTGCCAAACAAATCTGGGCGAAGTTTATGGAAAGCGCGCTAAAAGACCAGCCCCCCGCCTTGTTTGAGATGCCTGCCGGAGTCGTATCGGTGTACATCGATCGGGAAAGCGGGAAGCTGGCAACGGAGCATTGCCCGAATCCTCAACTCCTGTACTTCGCCGCCGGTACAGAGCCGCAGGAGTACTGCACCGACCATCTCCCCAGCACCAGTGAGCCAGCCACTCCGGTGAAGCCTCCTGATAAGGCGTCGTTCTGGCAGCGCATGGGCAATTGGTGGAAGCCGGGTCAATAAGAATACCCCCGTAATCGTAAACAAAAAGGGACGGAATGACTCGTCCCTTTTTGCGTTAGTCAGTGGATGGATCGCCTCCGCCGATGACTCCTTTGCCGTCCGCAAAGACGTGGTCGTTGACGATGGTAATCAGTCCGGCCTGATCGAGATGATCCAGCACTTCAAACAGGCTGTCCCGCTTGCCAGCCGGCAGCTTGCGAATGAAGTTGTTGATGTCTTGGGGAGAGACATTGGTGAGGAAGTGAACGCCGCCATGGCGTACAAAGTGGTCATTTGCCCCTTGAACGTTTGTCTGGTCCATCAAATCCAACGCCCCTTCACTGAATCGGTTTTTAGCCGTGCACTCCTAGTGTGCCGCGGACACCTGTGAAGGATAACCTGTAAGAAAACCCAGCCGACTTTAGCTAACGCTGGTGTCGGCTGGGGCCCTGAACCCTTTCCTTGTGGCTGTATTCGATGTCCCAATGTTATAAATTCTGGTGTATGAAATAATGTCCTTAAACAAAGGAAAATCCCCAGCGACTACGGAAAAAAGAAGTACCTG